>NZ_JBHFKV010000105.1:0-2961 GCF_042879355.1 Photorhabdus sp. RM71S
AATGGTCCAGATGAAGAAAATCTATGCAAGCTTACGTGATGGTATGTCAAGTGTAGACGATTGGTTTGAGAAACCCGAAACCACTCAAAATAAAGTTGACGAACTAAATAATATGGGAAATTCAACAAATGACAGAGGAAACGAATAAATATATTGGCAAGCCGTGCCCGCAAGGACACACTCTCAGATATATGGCAAACGGGAATTGTGTTGAATGTCAGATTGCCGGTCAAAAGAAGTCGAAAAATAAAGCTCAAAAGCCCAAGCGAGAAAGTAAAAATAAAGTCAATCCCGATGATTTTACCCATCGTGTATTTATTATTGGAAATCCTGAAAGAGTGAATAAATTATGAATATGTATATTTGTATTTATGGGCCACCTAATACAACATCTCCAACAAACATTCAATTACCATGCAATTTTGAAAGATGGCGCAGAATTACAGAAGAAGAGAGGGACGCAATGATTAAAAAAATCATTGACGAATACCCAAATCTCACAGGCTACATAATCTTAGCCAGATAATTCTTCTCACACCAGGATATCACAATGATCAATGTCGTTAGTTTTTCAGGCGGCAGAACATCGGCTTATCTCGTGTATTTAATGGAACAGCGCAGAAAAAAAGGTGAAGATGTCCGCTATATTTTTATGGATACAGGAGCTGAACATCCGAAAACTTACGAATTTATTCGTAATTTAGTTCGATGCTGGAAAATTGATTTAGTTTGCCTGAGGGTTGTTATTAATCCAGAGTTAGGCAAAGGGAATGGCTATCAAATCTTGACTCTGGACGAAATTAAACATGATTTGGAACCGTGGCGGGCAATGCTGAAAAAATATGGCACTCCATATGTTGGTGGTGAGTTCTGCACGGACAGAATGAAACTCGTCCCATTCAAGAAATATTGCGATGAGCATATAGGGAAAAAATCGTATCACACATGGATTGGCATTCGAACCGATGAACCCAGGCGGATAAAGTGCCTCGACCATACCAGTTATCTAGCCAACATTTCTGACATTGATAAATACGGCATTATCGATTGGTGGAGCCAGCAACCTTTCGATCTGCAAATACATGAACATTTGGGCAACTGTTGCTTCTGCATCAAAAAGTCAATCCAGAAAATCGCATTAGCTGCAAAGGATGAGCCAGAGTTAGCCGCTGAGTTCCTGACAATATTGTCCTCAAATGAGGTGCGAAAAATGGAAAATCGAAACGGAACTGATCTCGTTATGTACCGAGGCAAAAACACATTCGATGGCATCATACAAATGTTTTCTGACGATAGTCGAGCTAAGCTAGCCGCTCGCATGCCGTCACAAAAACAATATATCAATGCTGCAATGTATGAGACTCAATGTGAGTGTCAACTAAGTCTATTCTAACCCACTCCATTAACTAATAACTTGCCGTATAACGGCTGGAGGATTGCTATGGAAAAAACACCTTGGAATCCAAGTGTCAGGGCAATTCAGCGGGTTAAAGACCCGTTACCCATTCCAACACACTGTCGTTACTGTTGCGATCATGTAGAAATAGCTCATCACATGGATGTGTTTGGGCGAATCAATAACAGCAAATGGCCCTGGCTATACATCTGCAAGTCATGCGGCGCGTATGTCGGCATGCACCCATTTACAGACATTCCTTTGGGAACTTTGGCAGATAAAGCAACCCGGAACGCACGAATGAGCGGTCATCGGCATTTTGAAGAAATGCGGGAGAAATGGAATTTAGAGCGCACGGATGCATATTATTGGCTTGCGAGAAAGTTAGGAATTAATAAATGTGAATGTCACTTTGGCTGGTTCGATATTGACACATGTCATAGAGCCAAAGAAATTTGTGAAAATATGATTATTAAAAGAGGTAACTATCATGACTAAAAATACAGAGTCTTTAATATCTGCATGTCACGAATTAGCAAGAACAGCGAAATGTGATGACTATTTAACTTTAAATGAGATTGCTGATAAGATTAAATATCTTGAAGAGCAAAACAAAAATCTTATTGTTAAAAATAATGCATTACAATCTACAATAAGGGTAATTAATCGTGTTAAAACTAATACTATCTGAAAGAGAAATAACAATGAATGATTGTCTTTGTCATCACTTTTATTTTATCTGGAAACGAATGTTCAAGCGTTACATGATAAACACACTAGCGTCACGCGGCGCTAGTTTATCAGAAGCAAAAGAAATTGCTGAGTGTGAGATTGAATCATATTCAAAAAAGGATGGCGATTGGAAATATATTCATCCGCACGATGCGGCACAAGAAGCATTATCTTATTGGAGTGATTAATGGCAGACTTCGGAGGCAGTAATACCCCAAAGGAATTAAAAGATAAATGGCAAACCCCGATTGAGATATTTGCAGCATTGGATGCTGAATTTGGTTTTTATCTCGATGCAGCGGCAGACAATGAAAATGCTCTATGTGCTCATTATCTCACGGAACGAGATAATGCACTTACATGTGATTGGATAAGTTACGGAGCAATATATTGTAACCCGCCGTATAGCGATATATCTCCGTGGGTTATTAAGGCGGCAGAACAAAGCAGGAGGCAATCACAGCCGGTCGTTATGTTAGTCCCAGCCGACACTTCGGTCGGCTGGTTTAAATTGGCAATGGAAACAGTTGATGAAGTCAGATTAATAACGGCAGGCAGAATTTCATTTATTAATGCCGGCAACGGAAAGGAGAAAAAAGGAAATACAAAAGGAAGCTTGCTATTAATATGGCGTCCGTTTATCAAACCCCGCTGTATATTCACAACAGTTGATAAAAGCCAATTAATTCAAATTGGTTTAAATATATTAAATGAGATTACATCATCATGAAACTAATCAGCTTAATAAAGCCAATTAAGGTTAACTACTTTGGCATTGAATTATCAGCCCCTCATTGGACTAAATTTATAGCAACGGATGAGTCTGGATTAGT
>NZ_JBHFKV010000106.1:0-2723 GCF_042879355.1 Photorhabdus sp. RM71S
AGCCGGCGATGTCCGAATGGGGAAACCCAGTGCAATGCGTTGCACTATCATTAACTGAATCCATAGGTTAATGAGGCGAACCGGGGGAACTGAAACATCTCAGTACCCCGAGGAAAAGAAATCAACCGAGATTCCCCCAGTAGCGGCGAGCGAGCGGGGAGGAGCCCAGAACCAGCATCAGCCAGGGCATCAGAGGAACGGTCTGGAAAGGCCGGCGAGAGAGGGTGATAGCCCCGTACTCGAAGATGACCGGGTTGTGAGTTCGAAGAGTAAGGCGGGACACGAGAAATCCTGTCTGAAGAGGGGGGGACCATCCTCCAAGGCTAAATACTCCTGACTGACCGATAGTGAACCAGTACCGTGAGGGAAAGGCGAAAAGAACCCCGGCGAGGGGAGTGAAAGAGAACCTGAAACCGTGTACGTACAAGCAGTGGGAGCCTTGATTTATCAGGGTGACTGCGTACCTTTTGTATAATGGGTCAGCGACTTATATTCTGTAGCGAGGTTAACCGGATAGGGGAGCCGCAGGGAAACCGAGTCTTAACTGGGCGAATGAGTTGCAGGGTATAGACCCGAAACCCGGTGAGCTAGCCATGGGCAGGTTGAAGGTTGGGTAACACTAACTGGAGGACCGAACCGACTAATGTTGAAAAATTAGCGGATGACTTGTGGCTGGGGGTGAAAGGCCAATCAAACCGGGAGATAGCTGGTTCTCCCCGAAAGCTATTTAGGTAGCGCCTCGTGAATTCATCTTCGGGGGTAGAGCACTGTTTCGGCTAGGGGGCCATCCCGGCTTACCAACCCGATGCAAACTGCGAATACCGAAGAATGGTATCACGGGAGACACACGGCGGGTGCTAACGTCCGTCGTGAAGAGGGAAACAACCCAGACCGCCAGCTAAGGTCCCGAAGTCATGGTTAAGTGGGAAACGATGTGGGAAGGCCCAGACAGCCAGGATGTTGGCTTAGAAGCAGCCATCATTGAAAGAAAGCGTAATAGCTCACTGGTCGAGTCGGCCTGCGCGGAAGATGTAACGGGGCTAAACCATGCGCCGAAGCTGCGGCAGTGACGTTGAGGCGTTGCTGGGTAGGGGAGCGTTCTGTAAGCTGTTGAAGGCGGCGCCGTGAGGCCTGCTGGAGGTATCAGAAGTGCGAATGCTGACATAAGTAACGATAAAGCGGGTGAAAAACCCGCTCGCCGGAAGACCAAGGGTTCCTGTCCAACGTTAATCGGGGCAGGGTGAGTCGACCCCTAAGGTGAGGCCGAAGGGCGTAGCTGATGGGAAACAGGTTAATATTCCTGTACTGAATGTGACTGCGAAGGGGGGACGGAGAAGGCTAGGCCATCCGGGCGACGGTCGTCCCGGTTTAAGCGTGTAGGTGGGAGGAGCAGGTAAATCCGCTCTTCTGTGAACACTGAGGCGTGATGACGAGCCGCTACGGCGGTGAAGTGGTTGATGCCCGGCTTCCAGGAAAAGCCTCTAAGCGCCAGGTCACATTGAATCGTACCCCAAACCGACACAGGTGGTCAGGTAGAGAATACTCAGGCGCTTGAGAGAACTCGGGTGAAGGAACTAGGCAAAATGGTGCCGTAACTTCGGGAGAAGGCACGCTGGCGTTAGGTGAAGGGAGAGACGCCCGGAGCCGAAGCCAGTCGCAGAGACCAGCTGGCTGCAACTGTTTATTAAAAACACAGCACTGTGCAAACACGTAAGTGGACGTATACGGTGTGACGCCTGCCCGGTGCTGGAAGGTTAATTGATGGGGTTAGCCGCAAGGCGAGGCTCTTGATAGAAGCCCCAGTAAACGGCGGCCGTAACTATAACGGTCCTAAGGTAGCGAAATTCCTTGTCGGGTAAGTTCCGACCTGCACGAATGGCGTAATGATGGCCAGGCTGTCTCCACCCGAGACTCAGTGAAATTGAACTCGCTGTGAAGATGCAGTGTACCCGCGGCAAGACGGAAAGACCCCGTGAACCTTTACTATAGCTTGACACTGAACATGGAGCCTTGATGTGTAGGATAGGTGGGAGGCTGAGAAGCGCGGACGCCAGTCTGCGCGGAGCCATCCTTGAAATACCACCCTTGAATGTTCGATGTTCTCACTTAGGCCCGTGAACCGGGCTGAGGACAGTGTCTGGCGGGTAGTTTGACTGGGGCGGTCTCCTCCCAAAGCGTAACGGAGGAGCGCGAAGGTTGGCTAATCACGGTCGGACATCGTGAGGTTAGCGCAAAGGCATAAGCCAGCTTAACTGCGAGAGTGACGGCTCGAGCAGGTACGAAAGTAGGTCTTAGTGATCCGGTGGTTCTGCATGGAAGGGCCATCGCTCAACGGATAAAAGGTACTCCGGGGATAACAGGCTGATACCGCCCAAGAGTTCATATCGACGGCGGTGTTTGGCACCTCGATGTCGGCTCATCACATCCTGGGGCTGAAGTAGGTCCCAAGGGTATGGCTGTTCGCCATTTAAAGTGGTACGCGAGCTGGGTTTAGAACGTCGTGAGACAGTTCGGTCCCTATCTGCCGTGGGCGCAGGAAGATTGAAAGGGGCTGCTCCTAGTACGAGAGGACCGGAGTGGACGCACCGCTGGTGTACGGGTTGTCATGCCAATGGCATCGCCCGGTAGCTAAGTGCGGGAGAGATAACCGCTGAAAGCATCTAAGCGGGAAACTTGCCTTGAGATGAGTCTTCCCTTGACTTGAGGTCACGGAAGGAACGTTT
>NZ_JBHFKV010000107.1:0-2712 GCF_042879355.1 Photorhabdus sp. RM71S
ATCGCCCCCGAAAAACACGGGGTGGGAAAACACCGAATGAATTATTTAAGGGAATACGAACATGTTTACTTCCAGATTAACGATGTTGCACTTATTATGTGAATCTACCTGGTTAAATAATTTTCAGTTTACCGCGAGTCATACACATAATAACACAGGGACGCCTTTAAACGCGGTATCAATCAGCGTGGCGGATTCATGTTTTGATGGACTAAAATACAATTATCTCGCCCGCAACATGCGGGCTTTTTTTACACCTTCATAGAGCTTGAATACAATTCTGATATTAAAGAATGGGCAATGAGTGTAATAAGAAACTGATAATTCAGTGCGTTATATTAGTTTAGTGGTTTAAACGTTGCCGTTACTTTTTCGGATATAGAAATAACTTATGTAATATCAGAATTGTTTGGTAAATCATTTCGGACGGTTCGTTTGATAGGCTGCTTATTTTCGTCAAAATACCGACTGGGCCATATTTCAGCAGGTATGATACCAATTTCCTGAGCAATTAACAATTCCCTTTTAGGCCAGGGGCGCGTTAAAGCATTTGCTAATGTTGAAGAGCTTAAGCCGTGCTCTCTGGATAATAATGCCAGCGTTTTATTCTTCTTACGTATCGCTGCGATAATATCGGCGGTATGCCATTCTTTTTTCATATTCCTGCTTACCTCTTTGGTGGTGGCGATTCAAACAGGGTTTGCAGACCGGCGTTCATTTCCGGCGAGGTGTTAACCTCCCCTGCCTGAACCGCCATAGAAGGGCGATAGCAAGCGCACTGGTAAAAACTTCTTACCAGCGTCCATGAACGCAAGGCTGCAAAACCTTGGTCACTGGATTTTGCCAATGACAATACTACTCTAACTGATTGTATTATCTGACTCAAGGATCAGATGGCTTGTACTATTACTATTATGACACGAAATAAACGAACTTATGATGAAAACGGCACTACACCGCACCCGCCTGCACGTTTTGGATCAAAAATTTTTTTCAGTTTTAAAATCCTACGAAGCGAACTACCAAACCGCGTTATAGCACTGGTATTGTGAGAGAAGCGGTAAATTGAAATGGTTGAAAAAATTTTCAGAAAATTTCAGTTTTTGGATCAATGATGGATCACGAGGAAATAACCAATGTATTGATATTAAAGGTGAATTCCTATCTTGCGTGAGAGGGATGATCGCGGAAAATAGCAGCGTTGAATTGTGGAACTCAAGTAGAGCGCGGCTTTAGCTATGATATGATAATGAAATCTGCCTCAAAAAAATTGTAGTTGACCTTCTGAAAACAATTTATTACCGTTTTATGCATGAGGACTCAAAACCTCAAGTAAGCGGTCAAAACCAACCCCGTTAGTGTTGGGTTTTTTATGCCTAATTTTTAATGGTAGCTATTCGGCTATTATCTCTCTGATTCAATGTCGGGAGGGCGACTAATACAACACCCGCAAGGGGAATAAGTCCGCGGTTTCTTACTGCCGTTTTGAGCCTCCCGACACCATACTCTTAAATGGTAAACTCAATTCTCAAAGAAAAGTAAGGAGTCAGCAATGGCTAGTCTATCCGTAACTCCATTCATTTTTGAAAACCAGCAAGTACGTACATTGATTAAAAATGGCAATCTTTGGTTTGTTGCACAAGATGTATGTGATGCCTTAAAAATCACAAACAGCCGCGAAGCTATCGCAAAACTTGATGATGATGAAAAGGATGTAGCTTTAAGTGACACCCTTGGTGGAAAGTAAAAAGTAAACATTATCAATGAATCAGGAATGTATTTTCTGACAATCCGCTGTCGTGATGCCGTAAAGAAAGGAACTTTACCTCACCGTTTTCGTAAATGGGTTACCAGTGAAGTTTTACCTTCGATTAGAAAGACCGGTAGCTATATAGGCAGGAAGAAGAGTATTTCACTAAATCAGTTCATTATTTGCCCTTGTTGTCAGAAACCCGCCAATGTTCTAAGTACAGAAAAATTGAATAGACACAGAATTGAGGTCTTAGCAATTTGCAATTCTATTCGGTGTCCAGAACAAGCTTTTAAAATTGAGATATATTTCTCACACTATCTTCAAGAGGAAGCAGGGATAAGAGTAGGAAAAGTGATGATGTTAAGAGGTTGATAAATGGCCTAATTCCTGTCCAGAAATTGAAGCTGGCTAGTGTGTTTTCATCTAGGCAATGGCTTTATGAAAAAATCTCTGTCGCCATTTTGTCGCCACTGATTACCAGAAACAAAAAAAACACTCGTTGTTGAGTGGTCTATCTATCTGTTTTCACAGCTAAAATCTGGTGGCCCCTACTGGACTTGAACCAGTGACCAAGCGATTATGAGTCGCCTGCTCTGACCAACTGAGCTAAGGGGCCGTTGAATGGGAAGGATTATACGTACAGTTTTGCTCGCGGTCTAGCTTTGTAAATTCGTATGATCATTTTATGTGCAAAATTGCGTTTTTAGTAAGTAGTGAAAACGGGGAGTGATATATATTAGTTGCTTTTATGGTCTATTTAACGTTTTTATCCGTTACTGGATTAATTTCTCAGAAGCGATTTTGCACCATTTGGTTATATATTATTCCGATAAAAATATATTTTATACATTAGGTAGATTCACATAATAAGTGCAACATCGTTAATCTGGAAGTAAACATGTTCGTATTCCCTTAAATAATTCATTCGGTGTTTTCCCACCCCGTGTTTTTCGGGGGCG
>NZ_JBHFKV010000108.1:0-2454 GCF_042879355.1 Photorhabdus sp. RM71S
CTTATGATCAGGGAGTTGATACGCCCATTCAGGTAAACCATATTTCGCTACCAATTGACTGGCTAATTTAGCAATACGGCCCTTGTCTCTGCTGGATGTTGAAGGATGAATACCTATTGATTGAGCAAATTGATTATTTCCTGTTTCCAAAATGCATCGAAGCCAAAAACTTTCTAGCGCTTCCGGCTTACAAGTGATTTTGATACTTTTTGCGATATCCATATGTTAAATTTCCTTAAGTTAAAAAGTTCATAGCCTTAAAATAAGGCCGCTCCCCGTTTAGCGAGGAATCCCCACAGTGGCAGGGAATCTACACCTGGATCGGCATAGATGGGTGGCGGATTGTTAAAGAGCGGTTGCAGGTTTACGCTGTCAATCAATTAATTCTGGATAAAGCACTTCAAGAGGCAAACCGGTTGCTTGACGAAATTCTTTAATCTTTGTTGCGGGTAGATTGCCACCACGTCTTTTTAAGTTGCTGATTGCTTGAGGCGTTAAGCCAACTAACTTAGCCAAGGTCTTCTGTTTTCCACCCACGGCATCAACAGCTCTCTTTAATGGTGTGTGCGAATGATCCATATAAACAACTCCTCGTGTATTTAATCAACATAATGTTAATTATAAAGCAAGAATAAATCAACAAAAAGATGATTGATAAAATTCACATAATGTTTATCTTTCTAACTTGGAGGGATGTATGTCATTGACTGAAAGATTAAAATACCTTCTAATTCAGGAAGATATTAAACAGAAAGAATTAGCTAAGCGCATGAATACAAGCGCTCAAACTGTAAACAATTGGTTAAAAAGAGATTCAATTAGTAGAGAAGCAGCTCAACAAATAAGTGAAATATACGGATATTCTCTTGATTGGCTATTGAATGGTGTAGAACCCCCAAAATTAGGGGATAGGCCCAAATACATCCCTGAGAATGAAACAGCAGTATACTTAACTCCCAAACAAAAAGAGCTGCTTGATATTTATGATAGTCTACCCGATGAAGAGGCTGAGCGGTTTTTGCGCGAGATGAAAGCCAAGAAAGCACATTTTGATGCAATTTTTGCAGAGATGCTTGCAAAGAGGGGTAGTAAAGCAGGTTAATGATATAAATTTCAAGTGCAAATATTAACGTATGAAATTGTTGCATTTGTCATATTTTTAATCTAGGTCGTATCTCGCGACCTTCTGCCTTGTATCACAAATTAGACAATTTCCGGTCAAAAGGTTAACGGGAGTGATGTAGGGTAAGATGGTTAAGCTTCTGACACATTTTAAGTGAGTGATGCATCAGGATTATTAGATGATGTTGATTGATTAAACCATCATCAAAAACTAAAATAAAGGGGGTAATATGATTTCAGAGGCAATGCTTATGGCTATGCTAACAAATCCACAAGGGAATAAAGCTATTGATTCTGGCTTAGCTCGACTTTCAGAGTCTATTGCTTTGATTGTTGAGAGAAAGCAAAAAGGCAATGTTCCTCCAGATGAAGTAATGGAGTTAGTAACGCAAGGGAAAACAGTGTTACTCCCCATTATTGAAAGTATAAATGAAAATATACGCCTTTTGGATGACCCAAGAAAAGACGACTTAGAAAGTTATATTGGCGCTAAAGCCAATGAGACAATGCAGCTTCTTGAAACATTAATCGAATACAACAAGATCAGCATTACTTTCATTAATTCTATCTTTGGGATTGCAAAATCAACAAAGGCATTCTATCCATTTGAAAATATTATCGATGGTTATTTTAAGGAGGTGGTTCTAAAAATTTCAGCCTTAATAAATTACAATGAAACCTTATTGAGGCAATGTAACCAACACCTGATACAACTGCCAACTATCGAAGATGAAAAAGAATTCAGCAGTGAAGATAAATTACTATTTTCTTCATATGTTTCTGAATTTAATAAAGATCTCGAAGCAGGTAGTGTACAATGCCAAAAGTAACTATCACCCCCAAGTATGTAGACAATGCTATACACCAAAAGTACGCATCAATGTTATCAAAGGCTCTCGATGGATCTGGTTTGTCTGGATATATAGGAAAATTCGCTGACTTTAGGAACAGCGCGATAGCTCGGCAATCATTTATTGAAAAAGTACACATCCGAGTTCCTGGAGAAAAGATGTGGGATGAACATATCCGTCAATCAGCAAGGGTTAGTGATAGTTTTCTAGTGTTTTGTAAACATTGAATGTATGACGATTATTATCAAATTATTGCGATTATAACCCCAGACGCTCACGCCAGAGCCGATGCTTTAATCCCTTACCTAGCTGAGTTAGCTGAGACACATTTCCATCAACTCGATATAAGTGAGCTAAAAAACTTACCTAGTTAACCTGAGGTTTGCTTAAGAAGGGAACTAAGTGCCTGAGGCACGATCAAAGTTTTTGTCAAAGAAAACAAAATCGTGGAGATCCTCAGGCATGTTTAATTTAGAAGAAC
>NZ_JBHFKV010000109.1:0-2387 GCF_042879355.1 Photorhabdus sp. RM71S
CGCACTAGGTACAAAACGTTCAGAAACATTTTGGAACCGCAAAATCGTATTGGGTTCAACCCCGACTGTAAAAGGCGCCAGCCGTATTGAAAAGTCATTTGGCGATAGTGATCAGCGTTATTACTACGTCCCATGCCCTCACTGTAATGAATATCAGGTTCTTGAATGGGGCGGCCCAGATACACCTTACGGTATCAAATGGGACAAAGACGAACACGGAGAAGGGATACCGGATACCGCTTATTACGTTTGTCGTCATAACGGATGCGTGATCCATCATAACGAAAAAGCCGGCCTGGTAAAGCGCGGAGAATGGCGGGCAACCAAACCATTTAAAGGTCATGCTGGTTTTCATATCTGGGCGGGTTACAGTCTGTTTCCTAACGCTGCGTGGAAATACTTAGTTGCTGAATGGCTGAGAGTGAAAAATGACCCGCTGATGCGTCAGACATTTATCAACCTGGTTCTGGGTGAACCGTATGAAGATCGGGGCGAGAAAGCATTGAGTGAAAGAAAACTCCTTGAGCGCTGTGAAGTCTTTGCTGCTGAGGTACCGGACGGCGTTGCGGTTCTGACGGCGGGTATTGATACCCAAGATGATCGCTTTGAAATAGAAGTCATTGGCTGGGGCCGGAATGAAGAAAGCTGGTCTATTGCTTATGACGTGATCGAGGGCGATTTAGAAACTGATGAGCCGTGGAAACGCTTAGATCACTATCTAAAACAAATCTGGCGCCGTGCTGATGGACGCGGTTTTACTATCATGGCGGCATGCATGGACTCTGGCGGACACCACACCCAACAAGTCTACGAATTCTCAAAAGCCAGAATAGGCAGAAGAATATGGGCGATAAAAGGGGAATCGGCTCGCGGCGGTAAACGCTCCCCAGTGTGGCCGACCAAAAAACCGACATCCCGTACTAAGTCAAGTTTCAAGCCTATCATTCTCGGTGTTAATGCGGCTAAGGATACGGTCCGGGGGAGATTACATATTAATCCACCGCGACCCGGTGAGGCAGCGGCAAGCTATATGCACTTTCCGGCAGACAGGGATCTGAATTATTTCAGTCAATTGTTAGCGGAACGTTCAGTGCTCAAAGAATCAGGCGGGCAGCGTTTCCGAGTGTGGGAGCAATTACCGGGCCGTGCTAATGAAGCGCTGGACTGTCGGGTTTATGGTTATGCTGCGCTGTGTGGCTTGCTGCATATGGGACTAAAACTGAATGCACTAGCCACAAGCATCACAGAAAATCCGGGCAGATTATTGCCCCCACCCGCAGAGCCGGAAGAAAAGCCAAGCTTGCAATATCCCGGCGTTATTATTCAGGAACCGGAAAAGCCAAAACGAAAACGTATGTCTCAACTTTTGCCCTCTTAACCCTCGGCTATCTCAAGGATATTTATGTTTAACAGAAACACGAGTTTATTAGCGGGTGCGATGACGCGTGAGCAACTGCAAGATGCGCTAGCGAAAGCTCAACAGGCTTATATCGATCTGGCGACGGGAAGCCGGGGCGTGTCTTTTTCTTACACGCAGGGAGACGGCACGCGTTCAGTTTCGTATCAACAAAGCTCGCTGGCGGATTTACTGGCGCTGATCCAACTCTTACAAGCCCAACTGGGCATTGTCTCACGGCCACGGCGCCCGATAAGGCTCAGGTACTGATATGAGTGAAATACGAATTCTAGGCCCAAACGGGCAGCCGTTGCCGCCATCACGTCCGAAGCTGTCTATGCTGGTTGGCGGTAGTCGTGTTCCGTATGACGCCGCCGACACATTCAGTGATCAGCTGGCGAACTGGCAGCCGGCGCTGTGGTCGCCAGACAACGAAATCAATATCTATCGCGACCGGATTGTGTCGCGTGTCCGTGATTTGGCAAGGAATGATGGCTGGGCCAGCGGTGCGATCACCCGAGTTCTTGACAATGCTATCGGGGCTAATTTCCGTCCCATTATCAAACCTGATTACCGGATGCTGGCGCTAATGACAGGGAATAAAGCGTTTGATGCAACCTGGGCTGATGAGTATGGGAAAGTAGTTGAAGCACACTGGCGTTCATGGGCTAACGATCCCGGTCGCTATTGTGACGTTGAGAGAAAGCAAACTGTTTCACAGATGTTGCGTTTGGGTTTCCGGCATAAGCTGTTAGATGGTGATGCGCTTGCGGTGCTGCAATATCGAACAGACAGGTTAGGACCCGGCAAGGGGCGTTATGCTACGACAATTCAAATTGTGGACCCAGACCGACTCAGCAACCCACAACAGAATTTCGACATGCCACATATTCGCGGCGGTGTAGAGATAGACGATGACGGTGCCCCTACGTTTTACCATATTCGAGAGGCCCATATTGGCGACTGGTGGAGCGGCGCAAAAACCATGACA
>NZ_JBHFKV010000110.1:0-2348 GCF_042879355.1 Photorhabdus sp. RM71S
CGTAAGCGTCAACTAAACCCCACCTTGCTTTTTCCATGGCAGCAGTTTTTCCAGATCCGGGGCGGGCTGGCATAACTCATCCAGACAAGTCATGACATAATCGAAGGGGATCAGGCCATTGGCTTTGGCCGTTTCAATGACACTGTAGAGGATCGCACTCGCCTGCGCACCGCGCGGGGTATAACTGAACAGCCACGCCTTTCGCCCGATGACAAACGGTTTAATCGCCCTTTCAGCCCGGTTATTGTCGATCGACAAGCGACCATCCTCCAGATAACGGATCAGTTTGGGCCATTGGTTGCTCAGGTAAGTGACGGCCTCACCCAGCTTGCTTTTGGGCAGCATCTGAGATTGTGTCTTGATCAGCCAGGCCGATAATTTATCCAGAATGGGGAGCGCTTTTTCCTGTCGGAGCCGGTATTTTTCTGCCGGGCTTAACCCCTTGATTTGCTGCTCTACCCGGTAAAGTGACTGGATCAAACTCAGCGCGAGATCAGCTTTGCCCGTTTTGTTTTTTCCCTGCACCTGCTTCGCCGACATAAATTTTCGGCGGGCATGAGCCATGCAGCCGACCAGCCGGGCGCCGGTCTGCTCATAGCCCTGATAGCCATCCACGTGCAAGTACCCCTGAAAACCCGCCAGATAGCCAGCGGCGCAGGTCCCTGAGCGGCTGGTCTGATAGTCATACAGCACAATATTCGGCGTATTCGACCGGAGATCGGGGGCATCGGTGCCCGCGCAATAGACCCACATGTAATTCGTCGTTTTGTCAGACGTGACCACGTTCACCGGGGTTTCATCCGCATGGAGAACCGGTTGTTGTAACAGCGTTTCCCTGAACCTGGCCACCAACGGCGCAAACAACTGCGCGGATTTTAATATCCAGTCACTCTGGGTCTGGCGGCTGAGGTCAATGCCATACTGTTTGAACAAACTTTCCTGACGGTACAGCGGTAACCCATACTGATATTTACTGGTGATAAGCTGACTGAGCAGGCTGCTGGTCGCCATGCCTTTTCTGATGGGCATCGCTGGCAGGGGAGCTTGTCTGACCGGCGTATGCACCCCGGATTTCTCACAGGCACGGCAGGCGTATTTGGGACGGATATGCTCAATTACTTTAATTTGTGCCGGAATGAATTCCAGCTTTTCGCTGCGGTCTTCCCCCATCGGATGCAGCTGTCCACCACAGCACGCACACTGTTTTTCCTCATCGGCGATATCGTGGTACACCGTTTCACGAGGCAGGTCTTTGGGCAGGGGTTTGCGTGTCGGCTTATGACGCGTGTACGTGAGGGTTTCCTGCACGGCAACGGTTTCAGCCGGCAGCGCAATCTCTTCCGCTTCGTTAAATAACTCCCCCTGACCGGGGAACGCTTCCGAGGCAGCCCCAAACCGTTTTTGCTGCACCAAACGAAACTGCTCTTCCAAAAAGGCCAGCCGCTGCGACTGCTTAATCAGCAGCCGTTTCAGTTCAGCGGGGTCATTGGGCAGGGCATTGATATCGATTTTCATGGGGACATTTTACGCTATCCCCGGCGAAGAAACTCAATTAATGCCCATGGGTTTGATGATCGTCAAGTGATCAGGTGACATGACAATGCGGTACGGCGAAGGGCTGATGGCCGATGATATCATAGCCCGATAACAACCCGTGCAGTTGCTGCTCCGTCAGGTTCAGGGTGGCGCTGTTGACGGCCGTGGGCCATTTGAATTTGGCGTTTTCCAGCCGCTTGTACCAGAGTGCAAACCCGGTTTTATCCCAGTAGAGGATTTTGAGTTTATCCCGCTTTTTGTTGCAAAAGAGAAACAGCGCCGTTTGCGTCGGTGAAAGCTGCATTTCCAGCTCCACCCAGACTGCCAGCCCGTTGATGGATTTTCGGAAGTCGATAAACGGGCGGCACAAATAAACGTCCGGGACATCCACAAACATTTTCATGCGGCAAGCCCCCGGATAATCGCAATGATGACGAGGGTCTCTGTACCGGCAGGGAAACGCAGTGTGCCATGCGGTGTTTCAAATAAGAGGGGGGGCGTGCCGGATGGGGCGGATTTTTCCTGAGCGGAACGGATTTTAATAAAAGCAGGCGGGGAAGCCGACCCTGGGGGCTTTTCCTGTGGACGGGAGCCGCGTTGGCGGTGGTGATAGAACTGGGTTGTCGAGATACCGATCTTTTGGCAAAACTGCTGGACAGTCAGTTCAGATTTTTTCTGCTGTTCAAAAATGTCCAGCCACTCAGCTTGCGTAAACCGGGATTGGCTCATGGGGTTTTTCCATCATAAGAATAGGTGACACTATTTTAATCAGTGAATTCCCGCTGGCTAGGTGGGGTTCCCCGTACGCTTAC
>NZ_JBHFKV010000111.1:0-2249 GCF_042879355.1 Photorhabdus sp. RM71S
TCTGGCTTTCCATTTCTGCCGTGACGGCTCCCAGAATACGCCTTTGAATCCGGACTTGTTTTTCTTACCTACTTCGACGTTGCGCTGGTTCTCTTCATTTGTGGCTTCACGTAAATTCGCTATCCTGTTATCGCTTTTGACTCTGTTGATATGATCAATCATATTGACAGGCCACTGGCCATATACATAGAGCCACGCTAACCGATGCGCCCGGTAGTGCTTTCCGTCTATAGCGATTGTGATGTACCCATGACTCTGTGAGCCGGCGACCCTGTCATGCCTGATACCTTTACGGGTATTATCCAGCCATGTAAACACTCCTGTGTCAGGGTTATAGTCGAGCAACTCTTTCAATTTTCTTTGAGTTAACTCCATCATGTCTTTCCCTGCCAGTTTAAGGAACAAAAAAACCTCGCGAGTGCGAGGCCATTAATATGTTTAAATCAATTATCTAGCTGTGACAGGGCTTTAAATGAGAATTAATATCATTTAATATCATTTAATATCATTTAATATCATTTAATATCTTGATGATGAGTCCCGAATTACTAATTTACCATCAAAACCAGTCACTATTATCTCGTTGTTATTCTCACTTACGATACATCTTATAGCATCCATATATTCTTTTGTTACATCCACACTGACTTTACATTCGATGGATTTACTCAGTCGCTTGTGCAACTCACGCAACATAATTGACGCTAAATTGGTGCTAACATCAAACCCGCTTAGTTCTGATTTTAGTTGATTAATGATATTTTCAACTTCTTCATGAGTGGGCAATGTCACTGTTGCATTCAATTCATACTTCATTACAACCTTACTTTGCTGTTTTAATAGCTTCATCTAGAGCCTGACTGATAGCCTGTGGCATTAATGCATCAGCCATCTTTCTTGCGCGTTCCTGATAACCCAAGATAGGCGCAACAGGCAGAGCATCACCGAACCGGATTAATAGTTTCGGCGGTCTTTGCTTTTTCCTCTCTCTGCGAGTGCCATTTGGAGAGCGCTTTAACCGCTTTTTGCTCTTCTTACCCTTTCTGCCTTTCTTACGTTGCCATACGCCATTGACACTATTATGTTCGCTGGTTGTGACTTCTCCGATAAATACATCGGGCTTGGCTTTTAACTGCTGGAGTTTGTTGCGGGGTAAGTTGCCATATTTGTTTAATTTAATGTTCTTTGGATTTAATAACGCACTGCTATTAAGCTTGTGGACCCCACCAACTTCAAAGGGTGTGAGATAACTTGCTGCAATATCACGCACGAACACTTTAGCAGTGAGATTATTCTTACGAGCACCAACCGAGCCAACAGATTTAACAGTAAAGGGAGTCGGGTTATCTAACTTACGCTCTATCGCCTTCTTTTCAGCTTGTTCGATCTGCCGGGCAACTTTTGTTAATGCCTGAGCAGTGGCAAACGGGACTTGCTTCTTTATTTGAGTCAGCTTATTAGACAGTTCTTTTAATCCTGCCATCTTATTGACCTTAAGTTACATAGATAACTGCAACTCTGTGCCAATCAATCCAAGTGCGAAAACAGCTTCATCCGGATAATCAGCCAGCATCTTACGTATTACCTTTTCACATGTACTGACATTTTCTTGTTGTTGCTCTGACAATGAGGCAATTAACCCCCTAAACATCAGTATTGTTTGTTCATCTTGTGTCATCGTGTTATCTCATTAAATAAAAAGGCCACCGAAGTGACTGTTATCTGATTTTCCACCACGCCCACGCGGCGGATAGACCCCAGCACATTAAGCCGTACAGAAAATTGCCCCATGTGATTTGGAGCATGAACAAGAACCCTATGATTATCGGAGTTATCCAGCAATAAAATTCAAAGTCTTTCATATTTTAATTTTCCGTCATTAACCTCGTCTCGTTAAATGCCTGCTTTTCACCACATCAGGCGAGGTGGTTCCGTTGTACCCCTACAACGAGAAATCATCTAAAATTAACTCACCCCTACAAAAGTGAGAAATATCAACATGGATAATTACCCAAGAGAACTTCAACGTGAATTACTTGAGTTACTAGCCGACCCTGAATACGACGGGTTTGATGTTTATGAATACCGAAATTTTATAGATAAATTTTCAAGTGAAAATATATTAATTGCCAACCTTGAATATCTAATAGGTCATGGGTTAATTACTGGCAGAGTAAGCAAAGAATTAGTAAACCCAAACTCGATAAAAATAACATCTAAAGGAATTGACTTTCTCAGCGATGATGGCG
>NZ_JBHFKV010000112.1:0-2094 GCF_042879355.1 Photorhabdus sp. RM71S
ATTTACTCTCTTATTCCAGACTCGAATAGCTGCCGATTCCGCTTCCTTGTAACTATTTTCCCATTTCGATAACGGACCATCTGTTCCGCAATTCCCGCAGTTAATCCAAGACACATACTCGTCCAATGAACCTCTATCCTCATAATCAGGACAAAGATCATTGCTTCCACAAAACGGACACGGCTTAAGTTCTGTCATGTTAAAAATCCTCCGGTGGCCGTGGCAGTGGCGTCCAATGACTGACTGCATTTAAATCCATGTATATATCTCCTGACGGTATATAAAATCCATTTTCTTCGTCCATTGATAAATACCCGCAGAAAACTTGACCAGATATGACAATCAGCACTGTTTTTATGGGCGCTGGCAACTCATCACTGCATTTAATCCAGTTCATATTAAAAATCCTTTATCTCTGTAACTGCTCTTGAAACACTTTTGCACCATTGATCAACATATCGTTAAAATCTCCGGTTTCGGGCCAACGAATGCTGATAAGTTCCTCATCGTTATTTACTCTCTTGTTCAATCAATTCATCGGGTATTTCGATTTCTTTGTCAAAATTGGCAATCACTATCATTCTGCAAGCAGCTTCTAAGTGATCATCTCCCCATCCATATGCATCACCCAACAAATAAGAATGGGCCTCAATTGCTGCATCACTGATCCAGTTAAATTCAATTCCGTTGTTGCTAATTAAATTACCGCATTCGCTCCAGTCTGTTGAATATTCGGGTATAGCATCATGATTCTTATCCAAATAATCAGTACTCCACCCATCACAAATAGCAACAGCATAATCCAGCGCACGGCCTGTCAAATTTTCTGTTTTAATTTTCATTCTATGTCCTCCGGTGGGGTTGGCATCGGTTGCCAGTGGGTTATCATTGAGTAATCATCATCAAGCAACCAATCACCTTGTCCGAAATCTTGACAAATAGACCATAGCCAGCCTTCTGAGTCCCATGTTCTAACGTAGCAGTTCCAAATGAATTCACCTTCGCTATTAAACCATCCAGCAAATACGGGCGTATCTAATTCCGGTAACTGCTCACTACATTTAATCCAGTTCATATCAAAAATCCTTCCTGTAGGGTTTATTGGGCTTGTCTTCGTTGCGCTTGGCTCGTCGCTCGCCTTCAGCTTGATCGAGATGGAACAAGCAAAGGCCCTTTTGTTCGACATATACAGTGTTAGCTTTACCGTGGCGATTGAGGCGCAATATCAACTCTGTCAGCGTCTTGTCCGATTTCTCTTGATAAACAGAGTCACGGTAGACGCCCATCCAGTAATCACAGTCCTGTTCAATCTGGCCTGTGTCTCGGCTGTCAGATGGCATTGGGCGTTTGTTGGCGCGTTCCTCAATATTCCTGTTAAGCTGAGTTAGCAGAACAACAACAGTGTCGAGTTCTTTTGCCAGTATCTTGAGGCCCTTTGTGATATTGCCATACGCAATATCATTCCGATCCGCTTTCTCAGTCTTCATCAGCGTTAGATAGTCAACACCGATAAAACCTATCTTCCCAACTTTACGCTTGATTTTACGACACTGTGACTGGATATGAGCGAATGACATTCCCGGCGTATCATCAATCCAGATATTGGGAGTATCTTTCAGTTCACCTATAGCCTTACTGAGTAGCGCCCATTCGTACTCATCATCAGAACCACCATACAGCATATCTGTATTCACCCCTGATTTCTGACTTACCATACGCTCAAATAACTGCTCATCTGTCATTTCCATGCTAAACAACAATACCTGATGACCATCACTAGCGACGTTCTTTGCCATCTCAGTTAACACAGTGGTTTTACCCATTTTCGGGCGAGCACCAATAACAAACAGTGATCCGTTGACGATATACTTGGGCGCTAGCATTTCGTCAAAATCTCGGAATCCGGTCTTAAGCCCTCTGTGTAATTCGGGATTATTAAATCTTGCTTCCAGTTTTTCAAACCAACGATCAGCAATCTCACTGATGGGCTTGAGTCCAGTCTTGTGTCCAGTAGTGCCATTCTCAGTAGCCTCGCCGATCAGTCGTTGAGCCATGTCCATTTTTTCAGCAAACGTGAGGGTACTAGGCGTCATC
>NZ_JBHFKV010000113.1:0-1973 GCF_042879355.1 Photorhabdus sp. RM71S
TCGGTCAGTTGTGTATAGGCCATAGTGCATTTTCCTTTGGCGAGAAAGATGCCTACTATAGCAACTGACCGCCCTTCTGAAAAATTGCACTTATTAGTCGAATCTGCCTAATATGATTATTTTCTGGTTAGGTTAGCTAAAAGTCTGAGCTGCGTCTATGGTGTAACTGTGTATAACGCTTATTAAACGAAAAGTTAGTAGTTGTATTTTTAACCTGTCGATATTTTTAGTTTGCTATTCAGCTTCATGTTTATTATGAGCTTTTGTCAATACGTATAGATTGCTGTAAGATAACAATATTCATTTCTTCGTCTACCTATAATAAGCTAATGCCAACTTTTCATCAGACAGGATTTATTGAGGCTACTGTTGGAGAAATCCAGTATCACCGGTTTGATTTTTCTGTAGAAGATCATGATTTTGTGATGATTTTTTCCGCTGTTGAAATATCTGATGTTGAATACCTCCAGATGCGCTCGGAAGAGGTCGGTTTTTCCATCCCTGAGCGTTGCTATGATGTAAGTTTGACCGTCTGGAGAATTTTGACAGTGGTGATTTCTACGCACCACCGCCACCAGATGCTATTTTCAGTAAGCTTGGGTATCAGGGCTTGATGAGGTTGGGTAAAGCATTTAGCGAGATTATCGGTCTACACTATCAATTTTATGATGCTAAGGCATATTTTGCTATGGCGGAAACGCGAAAGCTTAAGAGTTTTTATGGTCGAATTTTACAGCGGCCTAATGTTGATGTACCATATGAAATTATCATCAATTTAGGTGAGATGGGGAGAGGTTATGCAATCAAAACGCCAAGTTTCTGAACTTAAGCAAATGTCCATAAGAGAGCGCAAAATCGAGGGCATGCGCCGTGCCAAAGCTGCTTTCGAGCTGGCTGAGCGTTCTGGTACGTTAACAAAGCGCCCTGTTGTCATTGAGTGCTGATTTCTCTGTTATATCGATAGTGCTCCATCCAATCACTCCCTTTATTGAGTAGTGATAGGGTTTTGGGGCCAAGTAATTTAATCTGTTCAGTTGTTTCAGTATCCACATCCACTCTAGCTCCTCTCTCTGTTTCAATATGCCTCGTTTTTAGATTGTGTTTAATTTTTGTTTGTTTCTTTACTTACAAGTGTAGTGATACAGCGTAAAATTTCTTTATCTGTTGATTCATTCCCAGCTAAAGCTATCTTTATTGTTTGTTTAAGAGTTTCTCTAATAGGCAATTCATTGATGGTATCTTCAATTGTAGATGTCTTGGTTTTAGGAGGCTCAGCAAGTATCCCTTCTATACCTTTGCGATGAATTAGTTTTATTAATGCATCCATATCCCTATCTTCCAATGAATCTAAAATAGATTGCCATGCTGTGCTTCTTTCCGTTGAGCTTTTTAGTTGTTCATGAATGGTTGTGGTTTGATTGTGAGGTTGTAACTGGTGATCACCAGTTGCAAGCCAATCTAGGGTGACACCTTCAATATCGCAGATTGATTGAGCTACATTGAGAGCAGGGATTGAGTCCCTTATGATGTAGTTATTCAGTGTTGAATACGATAATCCCCATTCTTTAGCTGCAGTTCTTACACTACGGCTGCCGATAAGATAAAGAAGTCTCTCCTTAAAGGTTTCTTTTCGGTCTTGTTCAAAAGAATCCATATTATGCTGTGCTTCCTTTCTCTTTTTAACCATATAACCACCTGAAAAAACAGATTTCCTGAAATTAATAAGTGAAACTATCTCAATTGAGTTAATGTTTTCTTTTAAAGGTCTCAATTTAGATCTATACTATACTCTAAATAAGAATTCATAATGATGCTACACCGATTTTATTCATTCCTGGTTTTTGCTGTGCTGAAATCGACGTCAAGAAAGCATCAACATAACTTAGCAATCGCCACATAGATTGGCCGCTGTGGTTCCGGGTGACTGTCTCATGCAACGATTGCCAGAGCCGTTCTATTTTATTCAACCAGGG
>NZ_JBHFKV010000114.1:0-1869 GCF_042879355.1 Photorhabdus sp. RM71S
GCCTGTTAAGGTCAACAGCCCTGAAAGCAGGCCAGCGAGCTGGCTGCGGTTTATTGCCCCCACCCCAACCCCGCTGCACTGGCTGCGCCCGGCTCGCAGTCGCAGGCTCCTTGCTCGTTCCCGTGCTCGCCATCTCCGCCCCGTGCAGCCCCCAGGGGCTTCCCCGCAGAAAAGCTTCACCTGCGGGCCTCGCCGGCCCGCACCCGGCCAACCCGCGTCAGCGGCGCAGACAAGCTGCCCCGCCGTCGCGGGTTCCCGATAAAACCCGGTTCCGGCAGGAAAACGGGGCCGCAACCCGGTGCTGACGTCGGGGAAAAAATGCGCTAACATCGGCAAAATGCCCGTCGGGGCGAGTTGGCATGCTCTTTAACAGGGTGGGAAAAAGCGGCGGAGAAAAAGGCTGCTAAATCAAAGGGAAAAGTGGCCTAAAGAGTATGATGGCGTCGGGATAGTGCCGAAGATCCGCTCGGGCTGAACGGGGGCCTGAATCCCTATTCGTACGTCCATAATCCCACCGGATGGGTTGATCCTCTGGGGCTGGCAACATGCCCAGTAATCAAACAACGTGTTCTGGACAATATCGCAGCAAGTAAAGCCGCCAGAGAATCATCTAATTTCAGTAAACCTAATACAAAAACGGGTTTTGGTTATGGAGTGAATGATAAGCCCGTCAGAATATCTGGAGACTGGAGTAAACAAGACATATTTAATGGATTGCATGGAAGAACACCTAAAGGTTTAGGCTCGCCAGATCTACATCATGCTCATCAAATGCCAGGTTCTGCCATCCATGAAGTTTTACCAAACGTTCATAGAGGCAATACTGCATTACATCCAAATAAATTTAATCAGGGTGTCACACCGGCCATGCGAGATGCGGATAGGAAATTACATTGGTGGTATAGAGCAAGAGAACAAGGTGCAGAGCAAATATATCCTCATCTAATTTACGATTAATATTTTGGTACTAACATGAATACACATGAATTCTCACGAGTTGTTAATTATGTAAAAAGCATCAAACCAAATTGGTTTTTATCAGGAGATGAATATTTGGCAAGTAAGGAGGATATAGAACAAGTAGAGTTGCTTGTAGGAGGAACTTTACCAGATGAATATGTTTATTTTTCAAATAATTATAATGCCGGATATTTTGCATTCGTGAATATTTACTCTCTTAATCCTAATAGTGAGTGGTATTTACCTGTTAAGAATAAAGAATATGAAATGGTCTCAATGCCACAAGGTTTTATTGCTTTTAGTGATGATGAAACTGGTGGTTATTACGGTTTTTTAAAAGAGAAGACTCAATATAAAAATGAAGTATATTTTTTTGATTCATCAGGGGATGGAAGCATTGAATCAATAAAAGAGGATTTTTTTGAATTTGTTGTTAGCAGAGGTTTCCAACCAGAACATTTTGATTTAGATGTTTTAACTCAATAATGATTCGAATCAAAACCGGAAGACCCTTCGAGATCTTCCGGTCTTCTCATGATCTATCTTGGTGAATACCCACGGTAAGCCAATGCCGATTGGAGCTTAGAGATCGCATCCTTAATCTGATACGCTTCCTCGTCATTCACGGCACAGGCCCGTATCTCCGCCCAGCACAGCCGCTTAACCAGTTGGGCTAAGGCCAGCGCTTCAATGTGAATTAACTGAATGTCCTGTAAATGTTCAATCGCTATCGTCATCTCATGCTCTCCCCTTAACCCACAAAACCGGTTATCAACGCCCGCATCTGCTGCTTAATCTCCCGCAGTTGGGCCTGTTGTCGCTGGTATTGCTGATGCTGTTGTTGCGTGGCCTCACTGTCAGGAATCAGCACCAGACAACCGTCCATCACCTTCACCGTAATCTGACCCC
>NZ_JBHFKV010000115.1:0-1786 GCF_042879355.1 Photorhabdus sp. RM71S
ATTAAGCGATAATCTGTTGATATTTAGCGCGGGGATAACGGGCTGGCACCCGTTACCGCCGCTCACCACAGCAACTATAGGAGTAGTGACTATGGCTAAGGCGCATTCTAAGGCAGAAGCGGCGATAAATAAAGCCGTGAAAACAGAACGTTATTACACGGTGGGGTATGTGCCGAACGGGAATAAGGTCAACAATGCCACACCGGCAATACATCTTAAGGGCCAGTGGCTCAGACAGGCGGGGTTTAATACCGGGGGCCAGATTACGGTGAAGGTGATGGATGGCTGTCTGGTGCTGATCCCTGACAGTGACGCCACGCAACACTATCAGCAGCAATACCAGCGGCAGCGGAGCCAGCTTAATGAGATTAAGCTGCGGATGCGTGAGATGCTGGCTGAATACAACGCGGGCTAAGGGAGGGGATAAAATGAACGTGGTAATTGAACATTTACAGGACATTCAGTTAACCCATATTGAAGCACTGGCCTTAGCACAACTGGTTAAGCGGCTGAACTGGGCGGAGATACGCGCCTGTGCGGTGAATGACGAGGAAGCGTATCAGATTAAGGATGCGATTGCTAAGCTCCGGTCGGCGCTGGCTTACCGTGGGTATGCGCCACGGTAGACCATTAAGTAGGGCAGAAGATCTTCTGCCCTACTTGAATTAACCTAACCTAATAGGCTCCTGAAGGTTATTTGCAAAATACTGACTTTTTATAAATGATATCTGTATGTTGTTTTCATTTTTCTTTAATAAGATAAGATAATTCCCTTTTTCCAAAGATATCTTCTTTCCTGAAATATATTCTGAGTCATCAGGTTCTAAATCTCCTCCTGTGGTATCTTCCCCGGCACCAATAAATATTTGGCCCGATGGTGCTTTTATGCGTAAGCTAATATCTGGTTGTTTAATATCATCAATAATTTCAATGGAATAATCTCCATCATCTCCTAGGCCAAAAAAAGCAATATTACCTTCATTTACTTCTTTTAATTCATCGTCTGGAATACTCCACCAATCAGGAGTATCTGTTATTCTGTGTTTTATTGCTTGTAAATCAAATATAGCTAAAGTTGCCGTATCTGTTGTGAAAAAAAAAGAACTGTTCATTGAAATTATCCTCAGATGAATACTATTTCACTAATTTTATCGCCAGCTTTTAACCCTGCTTTCCTGCCAGCATTTTTTAAAGAGCTACCAACACTTTTATTAATGGACTCATTGAGCATTTTTAGCCTTTGTGTTGCAGAACCACCTACTATAAGGTCTACTGGATGGTCAGCATTAAGTTTTGATAGATCAGGAGTCTTATCGAAAATTCTTTCATAGCGTTCTGCCACTGCTTTTCTATAAGAATTTTGTAAAGATGAAATCCTTACATCATGTGTGCTTGGAGACCAAACTAATTCACCTCGTTTAGCCGCTCTGCTTAATGCATTTTGTTTTATCCTAAATTCTCTTTCAAGGAACTTCCGTTCTGCATCAGATAAGTTAGGGTTGCTTAAAATCTTTGGTTTATTAACCGTTAATGTCGAACACCCCGCTAGCCCCAGAGGGTCAATCCAGTCATTAGGGTTTACTACATAAGAGTATGGATTCTCTCCCCCCATCAACCCTATCGGATCTTCGGCACTATCCCGACGCCATCATACGGTTTAGCCGACTTTTCCCCCTGATTTAACAGCCTTTTTCTCCGCCGTTTTTTCCCACCCTGTTAAAGAGCATGCCAACTCGCCCCGACGGGCATTTTGCTGATGTTAGCTCACTTTTTCCCCGCTGTCAGC
>NZ_JBHFKV010000116.1:0-1752 GCF_042879355.1 Photorhabdus sp. RM71S
CAAGTTGCCTCTTTGTTGGCTGCACTCACTCACCCCGGTCACATAGTTACCTATGCTCCCGGGGATTCGCTCCCTTGCCGTCGCGATGCATCTTGAAATCCATTGGGTATAAAATAAAAAACGAGAAAATATTATATTTACAACAACTACTCAATGAAAGTTATTTATTTAAGTAAGTTTTTAACTTACGTTCGCATAATAATAACCATTTTATCAAAGCATCGATTACTTATATTTACGTTAATATTGGATGTTCAGAACGCAAAAATTTAACTGAATTCCCTTTAGATGATCTATTATTTTGAAATGTTACTTAGGAAGCAACAAAACCTTTGCTTCATTGAGCTTTCATTTTATCAATTTACTTCTGTACATTTTGCTGTTGCTGACTGGAATGATAACGTACTACAGTATTTGGTTTATTTGGACTGCTAATTCGTTTTGGTGGCTTGGTAATGAACACCGAGATTCCTTGTTTTTAAATAATATTATTATTGCGCGTTTTCCTATTGGTATCTTTAATGGCAGGTTCGGTTTTATTCTTAAGATGATGATTCCTCTGACATTAATTGCGAATCCTGCTGCTATGGCGTTAATTGGAAATGTTGGATGGGAATTGGAGATAATGTCGGTTTTCATTTTGATTTTTTTCTTAGCCCTATCATAAGCCAGAACGTCTCGATATTACGTCACAATCTCTTGTAAAACAGACCACGCGGTGGTTTGAAAGGTAAAACGCTTTATGGGATTCTTTTTGAAAAAATGAGAACGTAAAAATGCTCTATCTTTTTTCAGTGAGTCTGTACACTATTATGTTATTCCTCAATAATAGGATTATTTGCTTTTTTTATTTCTTCTTTTATTGTCGGAAGCAATACGAGTTTGTATCTCCTGCTGGGATAATGGTGTTGTCATGGGTGATATTCGTGATGTAATATCAAAAATATTTCCATCATCGAATTCAGGATTGTTAATAAATCGAAAATACCCGGTAGGAACAGTCAGTCTCCCTCGGTAATCACATGACTACATCTTATTCTTTACTTGATATTGAAACTAATGTAAAACTAGTCATTAATGATTAAGCTGTTTGCACATAATACCATTTAATGGCTGATTTTAAGTTGATAATAAAACCAGACTAGCCGGCTTTTATTTTTACATTCTACTTTTTCCTCTTTTTCATATGTTTTTGATAGCTTACTATCAATATAATGGATATTATTATTGATAGCGTTGCTGATGTGTCTATACCCGTCATCTTTCAAGTTGCCTCTTTGTTGGCTGCACTCACTCACCCCGGTCACATAGTTATCTATGCTCCCGGGGATTCGCTCCCTTGCCGCCGCGATGTATCTTGAAATCCATAGGGTATATATGTTTTCTGCGTCTGTGAATATCTTTCTATACCAGCCCGTGGCATATTCTGGTCTATTAGATAATCCAATGTTTTTAATAGGTTTAATAGGTGATAAAATTAGTTTTAGTTTACGTTGATCTTTTTTTATTTATGTTAAAGATATTATTTTGTTGTCGTAAGATAACGCTTAATAAATTATTCTTTCACTTAATATTATATTTTTTATAAGTTGTTATATTGGATGATTTTGTAAATAATAAGTCGCATTTTGAATTAATATCATAGGTAGATTCACATAATAAGTGCAACATCGTTAATCTGGAAGTAAACATGTTCGTATTCCCTTAAATAATTCATTCGGTGTTTTCCCACCCCGTGTTTTTCGGGGGCGA
>NZ_JBHFKV010000117.1:0-1726 GCF_042879355.1 Photorhabdus sp. RM71S
AGATGGCTAGTTTAAAATTCGCCCACTTGTTGGGTCTCAAAAAGTCAGCGTCGGAAGATGATGACGACAAAGAAAAAAGCAAAAAAGCGAAATCCCGTCGTGCCGAAGAAGAGGACCGCGACGACGAAGACGCCGAAGATGAGGATGACGATACCAAGGCTGATGAGGATGATACTGACGCTGAGGAAGATGACGATGACGATGACGATGACCAAGATGATGATAAGGATAAATCGTCTAAAAAAGGGAAAAAGGCTAAGTCTCGTCGTGCTGATGACGATGATGAAAATGCCGCAGATAATGACGATAAAAAAGAAGGTCGTCGCGCCGAACGTAAGCGTTGCGCCGCTATTTTCGGCAGTAAGCACGCTGCGGGCAGGCCGGACATGGCCGCCCATCTGGCGTTCAATACTCAAATGTCGGCACGTGAAGCTATCAGCACTTTGGCATTAACGGGATCAGCACCCGTTTCACGCCGCGCTTCATTAGATGAGCGTATGCAACAGGCACAGCAAGTGCGCCTCGGCCCTGACGCACGACAACCCGCTAGCGGCTCTGTTGAGGCACTTGTAGCAAATGCAACCCGTCTCTACAACTCAGCAAAAGGTAAAAAATAATGGAACAGATTGGACAAAACCCCTTTGCGCCGGGTATGACATCAACAATGTTCGTTCCCGATCAGTTAGTGTCTGGCCCGCTTCAACTTGTGACTGACACGGTGACCATAGCTAAGGTAGGGCTATTGAAAAGAGGGACGGTGTTAGGGCTTATCACTGAATTAAAAGAATATGCCTTGAGCGTTAAGACATCGACAGACGGCAGAGAGAAACCTATTGCTATTCTCGCTGATGATGTTGATACAACAACAGAATCCAAGTCATGCGGGGTGTATCTGCTCGACGAGTTTAACCAAAATCGCCTGATATTCGATAAAAGCTGGACGCTTGAAGATCTGAAAACCGCGCTACGTCCTTCGGCTATTTTCATTCGCGATAGCATTCAAGCCCCCATCGCTTAATTCCACTTAACTGCGCTTGATGCCATTTACCCGGCAGGGATGCGCTCGTTTTAAATTCAGTCTGGCAGCTCTGGCTGCCAGCATTGCATATAGAGAAATTGCATGAATATTTATGATACTAACGTGTTAGTACAGCTTGTTCCGAACTTGATCACAAGCCAAAACTGGCTGCTAGACCGCTTCTTTCCCAACATTGTGACTTATGAAACCGAGGTAGTGTCTATTGATGTCGATATCGGTAAACGCCGGATGGCGCCGTTCGTGTCGCCACTTGTAGAGGGAAAATTGGTTGAAAGCCGTCAATACCAGACTAATACATTCAAGCCCGCTTACATCAAAGATAAACGCGCCCCGGATTTACGTAAACCGATTCGTCGTCAAATTGGGGAGCGTATCGGCGGTGAGTACACAGCAGCAGAACGCGAAATGCTAAATCTGCAATTCGAAATGGCCGATCAAATTGACATGATTAACCGGCGATTAGAATGGATGGCTGCAAATGCGTTAGTAAAATCCCAAATTACTGTGGTAGGTGATGGATTTGAGACCACAGTAATTGATTTCGGTCGCTCATCTAATTTGACTGTCACATTAAGTGGTTCAGACAAATGGCCGCTAAAAGTTGCAGCAGGGGCAACAAACACGCAGCCGTCTGATGATATTGAAGCCTGGCAAACGTTAATTCTGAAAGAGTCCGGCGCAGTACCT
>NZ_JBHFKV010000118.1:0-1683 GCF_042879355.1 Photorhabdus sp. RM71S
GCTAATGTACGCATTACTGTCACACGTAGAATCTGGAATATTTCTGTAAATCCTTTAACTGATGGCTTCTGCGTCTTTTCCAGAAAAATGAGAAATTACTGGCTTTTTTTCTAAAAAAGTATCTTAAACTGTACCAGTTTCCAGATTATTTATCATGTCATTGGGAGAGTAATAAAGTCTCTATCCTTGTGGTGATGTGTTCACCCCTTTACTCCTCTCCTGCAGTCATAAGTCGTGATAAATGAAATTCATCATCCCTTCAGCATACGATCTAGAGTCCTCAAGAGTCCATAAGTCTAACTCATGTGCAGGTAGGTTCAGGGTTGTTCTATAGTCATGTAGAGATGTCGCTACGGCAGCCTCAATATGGCCATTAACTCTTAGAGCTTCAATACAATCATTAATTTAGCTTCTAGCAGGTCACTGAGGCGATAGGTGCCATAGGTGGCGCGTAAATCATGGAAGCGATGGGCAAATAATGGTTCTACCTGTTTGATTTTTTTCCTGAATTCAACCCACCGCGCTTCAGTGGACTTCCCTGTAGCAGGGTTGCCTTGCTGGCTAACAAAGAGTGGTTCGTGACGTTCACAGCGTTCCAATATTTCAATAGTCTTCCGGGCCAAGGGAGGGGCGCCGCTATCTAACTGCTCAATTTTTTCGTTGAGCTTGGCGACACGCTTCAGGCGGCGCTCTGAAGTTCGATATTCATTCAATGACTGAAGCAAATCCGATGAAATCTCGACAACCCGATTTTTTAGGAACTTGGTTTGAACCCCTGTGGAGCGGGGGCATAACAGAATTTCCAGGCGATGCTCGCTCTCGGCAAGCGGGGTTGCGGTATCTAGCGCATCTAGTGTTAGGGTTGCCACTTCTTCAACGCGCATTCCTGTATCAACCGCAAGCAAAACTTGTAAGCGTAACTCTTCAGATGTGTGCAAGAGGTGTTGAGTCAAAATGCTCAGGGCATCAAGGCTTAATGGGGATAGTGGCCTGATGTTTTTACTGTCCGCATCTCTTGGTACTTTTATGCGTAAATCACTGGTCTCAACAATAAAAGTTGGGGATATATGGGCAAGCATCCCATTGTTCTGAACAGTGACAAACTCCATTTTGAACGGTGCTTCCTTCTCATTCTTTACGAACAGGTAACCATCATGCATCAGCCATTTATAGTAATTGACGATTTGGTTCATACGAACACAGGCTGTGCTATGTGCAAGTTCGCCTTGCTTTATTTGCTTGAGCAGGTAGGAGCGGAACAGGTAGGTCGGCTTGAGCCGTTTAACAGGTGGAAATTTATCCCACTGTAACCCCTTGTCCTCAAGAAACTGATAGTAGGCACGCAGGGCCTGTGCGCAGGGAGATAAGTCTTCTGCCTTCTTTACGGCCTTGAGGTAAAACAGGTAACTGTTGGCTTCGTGATTGAATATGCCATCTTGCGAAAAGAGTGTTGGCAGCGAACCGATATTGTCATTGGAGGGTTGGCAATGGAATGTACCATCATCCAGTTTTTGTTGCTCAGTCTCTTTGAAAACATCGCTGGAGTGCACAAGGTATGTCATAAATTATCCTGAAAAATATCACTGTCCATGTATATAGAATGGACAGTGATTGATTATTTTCCAGATTTTTTAACGTGTGTGAGATGATTTTCCTACACTAACCCCTCATAGTAACGCATAC
>NZ_JBHFKV010000119.1:0-1559 GCF_042879355.1 Photorhabdus sp. RM71S
CTTCCGACAGCGGACTTCGGTGGGCCTACCACCATCTCCTCCTGAGCTTATGCTACATACTGGCTGCATTCCCTATGCGGCTAGTTTGTATGCCTGCGGCACACTTTCTATCAAAAATCGCCTTCTTAACATCAGCTTGTCCCAGAGAGATAACGCTTTTGCCTTTTATTACGGACATGAGTGATTAACGTTATTCCTTCTGCTTCTAGTTCATCGCACAAAGCCTGCGACAAATACCCTTTATCGCCATACAAACATCCTGTTAACCCTTGTACCAGCGCTTTGACGGGATGGCGATCATCCTTATTTCCTGAGCGCCAAAAGTTCACTACAATCATTGATAACCAGATGAAGTTTAAAGTTTTCCCTCGCTGTGCGACGCCCTGAAATACGCGATGACGGGGAATACGGAGATTGTGGCAAACGGCAATTTTAGTTAAATCAATAAAAGCGATCCCCTGGGTTTCAGCCTTGCGTGACGAAAGAAAAGCACAGAGAGGAATGAGAGCCCTTTGCTTCAAGGTTAACATGCGGGTGTAGCTGACCAACCGGGGAAAATCGGCCTTAAGATAGTGTTTAACATGCTGAATATAAAACGTTTTAAAATCACGATAATGGCTCATGTGGAATAAAATGAGGAGCGTCATCACTTCACTGAGAGAAAGGGAAGCTTCGCGGCGACGTTTGAGCAAACCATTTTCAATTAACTGTTGATGCCAGAGAGGAATAAATTTTTGGCAAAAGTCATCGACGCCACAGTAAAGTTCTTCTAAATTAGACATGCCTGAGGCACTGAGTTCCCTTCTTAAGCAAACCTCAGGTTAATTAAATTATTAATCTGTATGAGAAATAAATGGCCGATTACTAAAACAGAAAGGTAAGAAATTTATTATTATGCATATCTATGGCAGTCATGAGCCATCCTGTAACCGATTTCCCGAAAATAAACTGATATCTTTCTCATCGAACGAAGATGATAATTGCTATGACAGCTCAATAGTTTATACAGATCAGATAATAGAGAAAATTATTAATAAAAACAAAGATAGTAAAGCATTTATTCTCTATTTTTTAGATCATGGATTACAACGTTTAGATAAAAACGGTGACATCCGTCATAACCACGGAGTTAGTCATCCTCGAAAAGAGGCTTATAATATCCCCTTATTTATCTGGTATAACGATAATGTTAATCCAAGATATCGTCATACTGGTGTACTTCAGATAATTATTACCTTATCAGTGATTGGCTAGGTATTTATCATAAATCTCCAGAATACTGCCGTTCACCATTAAACAATTGTTTCAAATCACAGAAAGAGCTAACGGTGATCGATGATAATAAAACTTAATATACCCGTTATCTTTCAAGTTGCCTCTTTGTTGGCTGCACTCACTCATCCCGGTCACATCGTTCGCTATGCCCCTGCGGATTCGCTCCCTTGCCATCGCGGTGCATCTTGAAATCCATAGGATATCCCTTTTAAAACGCAAAAACCCCCAGCTCTCGCTGAGGGTTTCTACTGTATTTAAAGCCTGGCAGTTCCCTACTCTCACAT
>NZ_JBHFKV010000120.1:0-1536 GCF_042879355.1 Photorhabdus sp. RM71S
CGAGGGTGTCGCAAAAGGTCGGCATTGAAAATAACCCCACAGAAATTTATTGCCTGTTATTGGGACTGGCAACCCATGACAGGCTAAAAATAGCCCATAATATCAGGGCAACTGCCCTTGATAAGTTATACGCTATGGCATGCAAGGTAAATTCCACTCTGACTGCCGATAAACCTCTACGCCGAAAGCGTTCCAGTCCCTGGATCCCACGTAAAGCGGAAAATACCGGTTCTACCATGACTTTTCTCTGACTCAATATCCGTTTTGACTCCAGTTTGGTCATACGTGAACGCCGTTTATCCCGCGCTTTATCTTCCGGGTAACGTTTAATTTTTCTGCCCTTTTTCGCCTGCGTACATTTTTCTTTTTTCGGGCAATCGGCACAGTTTGCTCCCGTATAAACTCGATGCCCACGGCTCTTTTCGGAAGGTTTTACTGTACTGACAGGAAGCAACCTGTCATTGGCCGGGCAGATATAAAGGTCTTTCTCCGCATGATAAATAAACCGCGATTTTGGGTAGATTTTTCTTAGGCTCTGATGCTCATTGCCTTCCGGGCAGAACAACAGAATGTGATGTTTTTGCGTCTCAGCAATCACCTCGTCATGGAAATAACCGGCATCCAATAACAGCTTGTCCGGGTGACGCCCCGATAGATTGAAATTCTGTGCCAATAACGCGGCTATCACTTGGGTTTCACTGGAGGGGTCTACCGTTTGAGCGACAATAATACGTCTGCTGTTGACCAAAACAGACGGTTTATAAGAAGTTGAAAATCCTCTTCCCCGCTTGAGTTTCTGGACGACGGCATCGGGTTCGGTTGGATTGATACGCAGTTGGCTGGCCTCCTTCCCCTTTTTTTCCCGATTTTCTTGTCGGTGCCGTAAGACGTCGGCTCCCTGTTCCAATTGTTTCCTGCGTTTCTCTATCTGCACTGTGGCAGACATTGCCGTGAGGGCATTTTTTTCGCGTGAAATCGCTTCCTGAGTTAAAAGGTGGTAATGAGAACAGGCCGCCTCTATCACTGTCCCGTCACCGGCCAGACACGAAACCCCCGAATGGCTACGGTGCAAAATGGAGAAGGTCAGTGCTTCAAAAAACGGCCCGGTCAGGACAGATTGGTGCTGATAAATGAAACGCCCCAGACTGGCGTGATCGGGCGTAATTCCCTGACTGACAAAAATACAGCCTAAATCGAAACGCGCAAGTCGTTCAAGTTCTCTGAGCGAGCAGTGACCTTTCATGATCCCATAAAGTAGGATCCCCATCATGGAACGGGGAGAATAAGGGGCTCTGCCTGTCGAAGCATAATGGCGTTCAAAGGGAGCCCAATCTTGCTCATCAAGAATGTCAGCCACAATAAATGCGCTACGCTCCCCCATTTGCCTGAGATAATCAGAAAGGGAAAGAGAACCCGCTAAGACAGGTAAGTGCTGAGCGGTGACAAACTGACGTCCAGTATGAATAGAAGGTTCCCGTTTTCGAATGAATAAGGTCATAAAAGATCTGCGCTTAAAAGAAGTACGCAGATCTTAAC
>NZ_JBHFKV010000121.1:0-1486 GCF_042879355.1 Photorhabdus sp. RM71S
GATTTCTATGAAATCGAAGCGGCCGAACTGGACGAAATCGACGTCACAATCGCTATGCCTGACGGCACGCCAGAACCTCATTTCAGAATTCAGGAGTAATCCATGTTTGTAAAACCCGTTGCCGGGCGCAGCGTACGCGACCCGGTTAAGGGCACGCATTTGCCCGAAGGTTGTACAGAAGTACAAGACAGCCTGTTTTGGCATCGTCGCGTAAAAGACGGTGACGTTGAAATATGTCAGCCTGAAAAAGCAGTTAAAAAGGCAGTTAAGGAGAATGAATAATGGCCGTACCCTTTTCACGTGTACCCAACAATATCCGGGCGCCGCTATTTTATGTTGAGTTCGACAACTCGATGGCGAACAGCGCCATGGCGACACAGCGCACACTGATTATCGGTCAGATGCTGAGTACTTCCACAGCAAAGCCCGATATTCCTGAGCGCGTCTCTTCCGCCGCTCAAGCGGCTAATTTATACGGCAATGGCTCAATGCTGCACGGCATGACTGGGGCTTATTTAGCTAATGACCAGGCGGCTGAAGTTTGGGTTCTTCCCTTAAGTGATGCCGATAGCATGGTCGCAGCCAGGGGCAGTGTAAAAGTATCCAGTCCAGCAACCGATACCGGCGTTATCTCGCTGTATATCGGCGGTCAGCGTGTGCAGATCACGACTGTTGCCACAGATAAAGCCGAGCAAGTCGCTACTGCATTATCGGCAGCGATTAATCAGAAAGCCGCTTTACCTGTTACAGCGACGGTAGCATTTGACTCGGCTGATACAGTATCCATTACGGCAAAAAACAAAGGCGCAGCCGGTAACAGCATTGATTTACGGCTGAACTATCGCGGCCAGGCTGGCGGTGAATTTACTCCTTCTGGCATGGATTTGAAAATCGCTCAGATGGCAGGTGGAGCGGGCGCGCCAGATCTCAAAAACGCATTAGGCAATCTCAAAGACCGTTCCTTTGATTTTATTGCCAATCCCTATACCGATACCGCGTCATTAGATGATGTGAAAGCGTTTCTGTCTGATACAGTCGGGCGCTGGTCGTGGGAACAACAGCTTTACGGGCACGCATTTAGTGCGGCCAATGGCGCATACGGGGAACTGGCAAAATTGGGTGAACAACGTAACTATCAGCATGAAACATTGCTGGGAGTCACCAAGTCCCCATCTCCCAATTACGTTTGGGCGGCAGCGTTAACTGGGGCAATCGCTCAAAGCTTGCGGAATGACCCCGGCAGGCCATTACAGACATTACCGATTAGCGGCGTTCTGGCTCCGGCATCTGAGGACCAGCTTGATCTGATTGAGCGTAATAATCTGCTACATAGCGGGATTTCCAGCTTTACTGTGGCTGATGACGGCACAATCCAGGTCGAAAATATCATCACGACGTACCAAAAAAATAGTTTTGGTGATAACGATGACAGCTATCTTGAAGTTGAAACCTTGTATTTGCTGATGTACGTCACACGCTATATCCG
>NZ_JBHFKV010000122.1:0-1475 GCF_042879355.1 Photorhabdus sp. RM71S
CGGTTAAGCTACCGACTTCTTTTGCAACCCACTCCCATGGTGTGACGGGCGGTGTGTACAAGGCCCGGGAACGTATTCACCGTAGCATGCTGATCTACGATTACTAGCGATTCCGACTTCATGGAGTCGAGTTGCAGACTCCAATCCGGACTACGACAGACTTTGTGTGTTCCGCTTGCTCTCGCGAGGTCGCTTCACTTTGTATCCGCCATTGTAGCACGTGTGTAGCCCTACTCGTAAGGGCCATGATGACTTGACGTCATCCCCACCTTCCTCCGGTTTATCACCGGCAGTCTCCTTTGAGTTCCCGCCTTCACGCGCTGGCAACAAAGGATAAGGGTTGCGCTCGTTGCGGGACTTAACCCAACATTTCACAACACGAGCTGACGACAGCCATGCAGCACCTGTCTCTCAGTTCCCGAAGGCACTTCGCTGTCTCCAGCAAATTCTGAGGATGTCAAGAGTAGGTAAGGTTCTTCGCGTTGCATCGAATTAAACCACATGCTCCACCGCTTGTGCGGGCCCCCGTCAATTCATTTGAGTTTTAACCTTGCGGCCGTACTCCCCAGGCGGTCGATTTAACGCGTTAGCTCCGGAAGCCACAGCTCTAGGCCACAACCTCCAAATCGACATCGTTTACAGCGTGGACTACCAGGGTATCTAATCCTGTTTGCTCCCCACGCTTTCGCACCTGAGCGTCAGTCTTCGTCCAGGGGGCCGCCTTCGCCACCGGTATTCCTCCACATCTCTACGCATTTCACCGCTACACATGGAATTCTACCCCCCTCTACGAGACTCCAGTCAACCAGTCTTAGATGCCATTCCCAGGTTGAGCCCGGGGATTTCACATCTAACTTAATTCACCGCCTGCGTGCGCTTTACGCCCAGTCATTCCGATTAACGCTCGCACCCTCCGTATTACCGCGGCTGCTGGCACGGAGTTAGCCGGTGCTTCTTCTGCGGGTAACGTCAAAATCTAACCCTCTTCAGGCTAAATCCTTCCTCCCCGCTGAAAGTACTTTACAACCCGAAGGCCTTCTTCATACACGCGGCATGGCTGCATCAGGCTTCCGCCCATTGTGCAATATTCCCCACTGCTGCCTCCCGTAGGAGTCTGGGCCGTGTCTCAGTCCCAGTGTGGCTGGTCATCCTCTCAGACCAGCTAGAGATCGTCGCCTAGGTAGGCCGTTACCCTACCTACCAGCTAATCCCATCTGGGTTCATCCGACGGCGTGAGGCCCTTTCAGGTCCCCCACTTTGGTCTCGCGACATTATGCGGTATTAGCCACCGTTTCCAGTGGTTATCCCCCGCCCTCGGGCAGATCCCCAGACATTACTCACCCGTCCGCCGCTCGTCAGCAAAAGCGCAAGCGCTTTCCTGTTACCGCCCGACTTGCATGTGTTAGGCCTGCCGCCAGCGTTCAATCTGAGCCATGATCAAACTCTTCAATTCAAAGCTTGATGCTCAAAGAATT
>NZ_JBHFKV010000123.1:0-1454 GCF_042879355.1 Photorhabdus sp. RM71S
TGGCGCTTTAACCTTAAAAGAACATTCGAACAGCTTATTTATTCATGTATTCGAGCAGCACCTATGCCTGAGTATTTACTCAAGCTAGCTGAGATTCGATGGTAATCAGGTTTATTTATTAAAGATTATTCTGAGTTAGGTGAAGATAGGTATTTTCTATTAAATGGGAATGTCTTCTCTGAGGTTTGTGCAGAGCAAATAGTATCACAAACAGAGCTGATTGTTTGCCACGATTATTGGTTAATCGCTCCGTCAATTTGGATGTCTATTGGGTCACTCCCATCTTTGATTGTAGATGTAGATGAATTCCAAATTATTGTATCTGGAATGAAGAAAGAAAGATTGTTAAGAGACTGCAAGGATATCACGAGAAGGTCGAATATATATGAAGGTAATGAGGACTTATGTTCTAGGTATTTTAAAATATTTAACCGAACTTTACCTTTTGAAGAGGCGGTTTTTAGGGACTTTAGCCTTTTACTAAGGGAACATTATCTTTCAGTTAAAAATTATGCATCTTTAAATGATGAGTTATATCGGTTTGAAAGTATAGAGATTCCTGTTTCGAGATATGTTATAAATTCAATTTGCAGGGGAATTAAAATAAATCAGGGCCAACTTTTAATACATAAAAAAAACCTTGAGCATGATTTCTACACTGCATTGAAAGAATACTCAGCAAAATATAATGTACCTCTTGAAGTACCTGATGATCAAGATGTTATAGAGTATTTAGAGCCTATGGGATATGATTTTACGGGTGTAGACGTGGACTATATCCTTAAATTTGTCCCTATGGAAAGTAATTACGCGAAAGATGTATTGTCGCTTAGGAAACTATCTCGATCTAGAAACGTTCTTAATTCTATACCTTTAAGCACGCGCCGTGCTTATCCGATGGTTGATACTTTTGGGTCTATTACTTCTAGGATTTATTTAAGAGACCCATCCTTGCAGAATCTTGCAAAAAAGCATCGTAACATACTAATTCCGGACGATAGAAAGCGATTTGTATATGTTGACTATGATCAATTTGAGGCTGGAATAATGGCAGCTCTTTCACAAGATGAGGAGCTGTTATCATTATACTCGGGGAAAGATATGTATGTGGGTTTCGCTGAGAAACTTTTCAATAATATAAATATGAGGAAGGACGCGAAGAGGTTATTTCTGTCATATGCTTATGGGATGTCGATGAAATCATTGATAGATGCAGCGGTAGGATTTGGTGCGAATAGAAAGGTGGCTAAGGAAATATTCAAAAGCTTTGTCTATTTTGAAAAATGGAAAGAAGGGATATGGAGTGATTTTGCCAGAAGTGGCAAGATTGGGACTGCTAATGGTAATTAACCTCAGCTTCGTTTAAAAATAGCGATATCACAATCCCGTAAATTCAAGCTCGGTTTTTTAGGTTGGAATGTATAAGCAATTAAGCCCGCGACGATTTCCAATAA
>NZ_JBHFKV010000124.1:0-1417 GCF_042879355.1 Photorhabdus sp. RM71S
GTAATGCCGATCAGTTAAGGATCAGTTGAACGATCCAGTGGTTGTGTAAGAATCCGGAAATGTTCCTTATTTCCGGATTTTTTTATGCGTATTGCTCAAGCTCTTGACCTCGTTTCCTGTTATGACACCACCCGCAACCCACTAACCTCTCTCGGAGATTTTCTCAACCCTGACCTTATCGTCCGCTGCCTCGCCGAATCCGGCACTGTCACCCTGCGCAAACGTCGTCTCCCCCTGGAAATGATGGTCTGGTGTATTGTCGGCATGGCGCTGGAACGCAAAGAGCCCCTTCATCAAATCGTCAACCGTCTGGATATTATGCTGCCTGGCAACCGCCCCTTCGTTGCCCCCAGCGCCGTTATTCAGGCTCGTCAGCGCCTGGGAAGCGATGCTGTCCGTCGTGTATTTACGCAAACAGCAAAAATGTGGCATGACTCTGTGACTCATCCCCACTGGTGCGGTCTGACATTACTGGCCGTGGATGGGGTGGTCTGGCGAACGCAGGATACCCCGGAGAATGATGCCGCCTTCCCGCGTCAAACCTACTGCGGGCAACCGGGACTTTATCCCCAGGTAAAAATGGTCTGCCAGATGGAGCTGACCAGCCATCTGTTAACCGCAGCCGCCTTCGGTACGATGAAAGAAAGTGAATATACGCTGGCGGAGCAGCTGATAGACCAGACCGGTGACTACACCCTGACCCTGTTTGATAAAGGTTACTACTCGCTGGGGTTGCTGAATGCCTGGCATCAAGCGGGAGAGCATCGTCACTGGATGATACCGTTGAAAAAAGGGGCTCAGTACGAGGAGATACGGCGGCTGGGTAAAGGTGATTCCCTGGTCAGGCTGAAAACCAGCCCTCAGTCGCGGAAAAAATGGCCGGGCCTGGGAGAAGACATGACGGCCCGGTTGCTGACGTTTACCCGGAAAGGAAAACTCTGTCATGTCCTGACCTCAATGACAGACGGCATGCGCTACCCGGGAGGGGAAATGGCAGACCTTTACAGCCACCGTTGGGAAATTGAGCTGGGTTATCGAGAAATCAAACAGACAATGCAGCTGAACAGGCTGACGCTGAGGAGTAAAAAACCGGAACTGGTAGAGCAGGAGTTATGGGGCGTGCTGCTGGCCTACAATCTGGTGAGATATCAGATGATAAAGATGGCAGGAAGCCTGAAAGGTTACTGGCCGAATCAACTGAGCTTCTCAGAATCGTGCGGGCTAGTGATGAGGATGCTGATGACGTTACAGGGTGCCTCGTCGGGTCGAATCCCTGAACTGATGCGAGATCTGGAGAGTATGGCGCAGTTAGTGAAGCTCCCGGTAAGGAGAAAAAGAGCCTTCCCGAGGGTAGTAAAGGAAAGACCTTACAAATACAGAAAAGCCCAGAAAAACAGCCAGTCAGTTGCTTAACTGA
>NZ_JBHFKV010000125.1:0-1413 GCF_042879355.1 Photorhabdus sp. RM71S
AAGCCCGTAAATTAGCAGTCAAGCACATATCATATTTCAAGAATCAAGCGCAACAGGCATTTAATGCATTTATCAGAGAAAGAGATAAAGACCTTCCGTGTATTAGCTGTGAGCGATTTCATAAGGGGCAATATCACGCAGGGCATTATCGAACAATTAAAGCTCATCCAGAGCTGAGATTTGATGAAGATAATGTTCATAAACAATGCTCTGCATGTAATAACTATTTATCAGGAAATATAATTAACTATAAACTCAGATTGATTGAGAAAATTGGTCAAGAAAGGTTTGATGCTCTAATGATGCCAAGGCCGCTAATGAAATGGCGGCGTGAAGATTACGAACGTATTTGTGATGAATATCGGGCAAAACTCAGGAGATTAAGCAATGACAATCTTCACTGACATATCAGCAGCAATAGAAGAAGCGAGATTTTTGCGACAAGAAACAAAGCATCATCATGTTATCACTCAAAAACGAAATGGAACTCTCACAGTTAGACAAGAAGTCGGAATAAATAAAGAGAGTCGTCTACGTAAAGCTTATAGCACTCGTTACGATTGTCGTATTGCAACAGTATTGCCGGAGGTAAATAATGCGTGACATTCAACTAGTTTTAGAGCGTTGGGGAGCGTGGGCGGCAGATAATAGAGAAGATGTCTATTGGTCGTCAATTGCAGCAGGATTTAAGGGGCTAATTCCCAACAAAGTTAAATCTCGCACGCAGTGCTGTGAGGATGACGCTATTGTTATTTCTAGCTGTATGGCAAAGCTGAATCAAAAGAATAGCGATATTCATGATTTGTTATTTGACTACTATGTGTTTGGTAAAACATTCATGCAATTAGCTTATGAACATAAATGCTCTGACGGTCATATCGGTAAAAAATTACAAAAGGCGGAGGGTATTGTTGAAGGGATGCTGATAATGCTAGGCGTAGAACTGGAAATGGATAAATGTGTTCAAAAAATTGCAGCCTAATTTAATAAAAGAGTTTACGTACGTAAAAAACTGAATATTATGATAAGAGTGATAGCTATGTCACGCAGCTTATCGAATTAATAATCCTCGTACTCACGGGGCTTTTTTATATATCAAGCATCAATTCCCGGCTGCGCATGGCGTGGCCTTTTTCTTTATTACCGTCGAGAGGTCGGGTATGAACTTTGACAAACTATCTCCAGAATCCCAAGAACAGGCACGATTAGCACTTATTACTATTCTGTCGCAAATGGTACCTGATGGACTGAGTGATCTTGACGCGGTATTTGTAGGTGAAGCTGTTGCCGCTGCGTTTATCTCAATGGAGCGCTATAGCAGCGTTTCTGACGAATGCAAAGATGAGAGTAGAGATTGTGATCGCGAAGCGTTTTTGAAAGCAGTAAACACCCCTCACCCTAATGGCAAGTGGG
>NZ_JBHFKV010000126.1:0-1365 GCF_042879355.1 Photorhabdus sp. RM71S
CATTGCTGTTAGTCTTCATGATGGTTCTATGTGTACTGTTGAATTATCAGAGGAGATATTAAAGAAAGCTTTACATGTGTTTTTTGAAGCGCCTGTTTATGACGAATATAAGCGAGAGAAAGCTGATAACTATATTTTAAATAGCTATACCGATTATCTGTCAAAACACTGGAAGTTAACAAAGGAAGGCGATGACTTTATGAGTGCGCTTATTAAGTTAATTGCAGAAAGGGCTAAACACGGTGGATTTTCACCAGAATATACCTTTCAGTAAATAAGGACTCACAGTGAATATTACCCATTTTAATTTCTCACAGAGAGCTATTCAAAGTGAGAAAGATGAAAAATATGAAATTGCGGCAGCTCTCTGGAATAAAGTCGCTGAACATGCAAAGCACCAAGTTAACCGTGAATGGGCTGAATATCGCGTTGAACTGAATTTAAAACGTCATTCATTACAAGAGCGTTATGAACAATGGCAAGCAGATAACAAACAACGTCGCAAAAAAGAGAGAGAAGCGAAACAACTCGCTGATGCTCTAAAGGCTCACATTAATAAAGTGGAGGGATTGTAATGGGCTGTCAAAACAAACCCCATACAGCCGGTGTGACTTCTGTCAGTCGGGAATCCAGAGTAACCCACAATCGCAGACAGGCACGCAAATTAACACCGGAAGAGTTCCTGTCACTGGATGCAGTGAAAGAGTACCTCGCAATTTATCCCGATAGTGTCAGGCGTGATCCCGACACCGATGAAATCTGGTTAAACAAAACGCTAATGATTATGTACCTGGACCTGTGCCAAGAAAAGAAATTCAAGAAAGCCTTACTTAAGGCAATGAAAAAGCAAGGGGTATGAAAATGACCAATGTAACCACCACCAGCAATCAGCCAATGATGAGCAGCCGTGAAATTGCTGAGCTAACAGACAAGCGTCACGATAACGTTATTCGTGACATCCGGGAAATTCTGAAAGCCGTTTATAGCATTGAATTTGATTCCTCATTTTTGAGGAATCATAGAAATCAACAAGTTATGTTTACTTCGGGGATTACTGTTGTTATTGATGAGCGTGGCTTTATCAGTGAAATTCTCCTTGATCGCCGGAATACCGAAATCCTGATCACCGGATATGACGTAAGACGTCGGGCCGCCATCATTGATCGCTGGTTTGCTCTGGAGTCTGGCGCCACAAAACCAAAATCCCAGGCTGAACTTAACCTCGCTTACGCCTTAGCGCAAGTGGAACAGGAACGCCGCCTTAACCAGGTTGAAGAAAAAGTTGAACAGGTTCATGAAACCATTGAGCAAATCAAGCAAGGCGCTATTCCCACGGGCTGGATTGGGTTCTCTCTGGCTGCGACT
>NZ_JBHFKV010000127.1:0-1328 GCF_042879355.1 Photorhabdus sp. RM71S
AAGCCCGTAAATTAGCAGTCAAGCACATATCATATTTCAAGAATCAAGCGCAACAGGCATTTAATGCATTTATCAGAGAAAGAGATAAAGACCTTCCGTGTATTAGCTGTGGGAGATTTCATAAGGGACAATATCATGCGGGACATTATCGAACAACTAAGGCTCATCCAGAGCTGAGATTTGATGAAGATAATGCTCACAAACAATGCTCTGCATGTAATAACTATTTATCAGGAAATATAATTAATTATAAACCCAGATTGATTGAAAAAATCGGGCAAGAAAGGTTTGATGCTCTAATGATGCCAAGGCCGCTAATGAAATGGCGGCGTGAAGATTACGAACGTATTTGTGATGAATATCGGGCAAAGCTCAGGAGATTAAGCAATGACAATCTTCACTGACATATCAGCAGCAATTGAAGAAGCCCGGTTCAGGCACGGAGTAACAAGGAAAAACTTTGCAGTTCTGCAATGCAAATATGGTTCACTGAAAGTTATTCAGGATCGGATAGTCAGGGGCAAAAAACACTCAGTCATGTTTTCAACTAAATATGACAAATATCATTCAGTTCTCCGGGGGTAAGATGAGCAGTATTAGAGAAAGACAGCTCACTAAAGAGCAACACGACTGGATTGATAGCTGGTTAAATCTCTGGGGAGCATGGGTTTATAGTGGTCGTATAGATAAGTGCCAGATAAACATGATTTATAAGTTCATTGTGAGCGTAAAACCAAGTAATAACAAAACCCGGCCGATGTGCAATGATGACGATGGAATGTTGATTTCTCAGGTCGTCGATTCCGTCATGTTCATCGATAAGAAAGCCTACGGCATTTTACTGAGTTATTACGTTCATGGTGCCTCAAAATTATCAATCGCATCTTACTATCACAAGATCGCAAATCCCCGCAAAATGATGACCCGTTCGGGGGGTAGGCTTAAGAAACCATCTCGCGGAACGTGTCGTCGTGAAGTGGATGAGATTCTAAATGCAAGCACCTATCTTTTGTATCAACCTCTGAAAAATGTGTTTAATTCACGTAAACGTGTAGAGAAAATTAAAAAGATTGCATAGAACGTGTTGACATTAATGAGCAAATGAGCAATACTTTTTGGTAAGATTGCCTTAAGTGTCTCTTAGGTGTCTTAACCGAATCTCAGTCCTCGCCATCTTGCGGGGTTTTTTATGTCTGCAATTCTTAAGGGCTGCGCAATGCGTGGCCTTTTTCTTTATTACCGTCGAGAGGTCGGGTATGAACTTTGACAAACTATCTCCAGAATCCCAAGAACAGGCACGATTGGCACTTATTACTATTCTGTCGCAA
>NZ_JBHFKV010000128.1:0-1275 GCF_042879355.1 Photorhabdus sp. RM71S
GGGTTCGCGGGGGTGAGTGAAGTGGGGAGGCGTGGCTCTTTAACAGGCTGTTATTAAAGAAAAAAACCCTAAGAAAACAGTATGATCGTGTCGGGGCAGTCCCTAAGACCCTCTGGGGCTGGCAGGGTGTCCAGCGGTTAAAGACTCGTTTGAGCAAGCTAGAAATAAGGCATTAAATTGGCTTACAGATAGAGAATTTAAAGCAGAGAAAGTGAACACTGGTAAGTTTGGTTCTACAAAGAACCAGCCTGTAGGAATGACTACCGCTGATGGAAAAACAGGTTTTAGAATTGAATATGATGAAAGAAGCGGTGCCCATATTAATGTCTTTAGTGGAAAAGAAAAAGGTGAACATTTCCTTTTTGATGCTACTGAGAAAACAGTCACTAAACTGCAAAAGCTATTTGATCTTCCATCAAAACCGTGGAGAGGCTCATGACTCTTGATGAAGAAATTAGAAATGAAATCAATCAACAACCTAATCCTCCAGTAATAATAGATGATTGGGAAGAAATAGCCGACTCTTTATCAGATTCTTTTGAATGGAAAGGCTCTAAGATAGACTGGTCAAAAACCAATAATCATCAAAGTTGTTTATATACGAAAGATGATGATTTGGAACTGTTAATGAATAAATTTGTTGAAAATCACTCTCTTAATAAGGTTATATCTAGCAGTAAAACGATTTATTATATAAATGATTCATCTTTAGACTTTGCAATCGCTATGAATCCAGAGCAATTCCATGCTATTTTTTTACTTGTTATTAATAATGTGCCGCAACATCATTATTTTTTTGATGAAAATAAAAAATGGTGCTTTGTTATTAGCTCTGAGGGATATATAGATTTTGGGTTCTCTAATTTAGCCTAAAACATATTAATAAGGCCGGAAGCTCCTAAGTGATCTTCCGGCCTTATTATGATCTACCTTGGCGCATACCCTCGGTAAGCCAGCGCCGACTGGAGCTTACCGAGGGCATCTTTGATCTGATATGCTTCCTCGTCATTCACCGCGCAAGCCCGTATCTCAGACCAGCACAGCCGCTTAACCAGTTGGGCCAAGGCCAGTGCTTCAATGTGGGTTAACTGAATGTCCTGTAAATGTTCAATCGCTATCGTCATCTCATGCGCTCCCCTTAACCCACAAAACCGGTTATCAGTGCCCGCAGTTGGGCCTGTTGTCGCTGGTATTGCTGATGCTGTTGTTGCGTGGCCTCACTGTCAGGAATCAGCACCAGACAACCGTCCATCACCTTCACCGTAATCTGACCCC
>NZ_JBHFKV010000129.1:0-1257 GCF_042879355.1 Photorhabdus sp. RM71S
TAAATAATCGCCCCCGAAAAACACGGGGTGGGAAAACACCGAATGAATTATTTAAGGGAATACGAACATGTTTACTTCCAGATTAACGATGTTGCACTTATTATGTGAATCCAAGATTATTTAATATTTCTACTCCAAACCAATTGGAGTACGGTCAGGATGATATTTTAAGGCTAATTCTCTATAAAGCTTTTTTGACGTCTTTTTCCGTAAGTTCACCAGACAAATTGGAAATATTAATTTTTTTAATTAATTTAGCTACCACAACAAACCCGGCTTTATGCCAGGGTTTATTGAGTAGTTTAGTGCTACCAGAAGAGATGTTACACAAGTGACAAAATGTCATGCCTATCATTCCCTTGTGCTTAATCTCCGTTGAACAACTCGCACTGGCATTCCTAAAGAGCCGGTAGCTTTTATTTCTTGTTTCAGTTCAGCTTCCCATTGCTCATGTATCCTCAAATTTCTTTCATAAACATCTGATTTATCAAAATTTATTCCTATCCTGATTCGTTCAAACTGTTTCAATGACATAGAAACCAACCTCATCTTTGATATCTTCTCGATAAACATAGTTTACAGTATGTGCGTACTTTCTCAACAACCTGTTGTAATATCTTGCCAACACTTCATCGACTGGCGCGCTGAATATTATTTTTGCACCTGTCATTTCCACAAAGTCAATAATAACAGCAGCAATGCCATCGATAAAAAATGTTTCCAACTCGTCCGGTGTATATTTCATGTCTGTATAGTGATGGAATTGACCTTTACTGCTTGTATCAGTCAATGCGGCTAAATCGAAAAAATCAACCATATACAAATTATTTAGTTCTTGCAGGTCAGAGTAGTAATCAGATAAATAATCGATAATTTCAGGGCTTGTTCTGAATTCAACGATATAATCACATTTAAGACCCAAAGATTTATCAACCGAAACCATATATCTACTTGATGAACTTCCATTTTTCCCTAACAAACTCAAACTTATTTCCACGATGTTATCTCTGATAAAAACAAAATATATTGATATCTCATCTAAAATTTATTAAAAATAAAATTTTTAATTACCTCATAACGAAATTATAATACCATAAAATACAGACATCATTCTATGTATACGATTGAGCTCTATATTATATTAACGCTAATGTACGCATTACTGTCACACGTAGAATCTGGAATATTTCTGTAAATCCTTTAACTGATGGCTTCTGCGTCTTTTCCAGAAAAATGAGAAATTACTGGCTTTTTTTC
>NZ_JBHFKV010000130.1:0-1254 GCF_042879355.1 Photorhabdus sp. RM71S
CAGGGTGAGATCTCACATTTTTAATAAGGTTATTTTAGTTAAATAAAAATCAGGATATGACTTTTTATAGGCATTTCTCTCATTAAAACGTTAAGATCTCTCTCTTCCATAAAAAAGCGATCCTAATAATGAGTATTTTTAATTTTATCAGCAAGATAGAAGACCCTCGTTCTGACATCAATAAAAAACATGAATTAATGGATGTGATTTTTTTAGCCTTCTCCGCTGTATTATGCGGCGCTTCTGGCTGGAAATCGATTCAGGAATTTGGTGAGTTACAGAGCAAGTGGCTTAAACAATACACGCATTTTACTCACGGTATTCCTCGTCGTCACTGTATTGCTAATATTATCAAAATGATAGAGCAAGATGCACTGGTTGAAGCCTTTTATGCCTGGATCAACCAGCGTCGGGTCAGGGCAGGAAAAAGTCTTATCGCCATTGATGGAAAAACCCTGAGAGGAACTTGTAAGGGGACATTATTTGAAGCCCTGCATGTGGTCAGTGCTTATGATGTTGAATCCGGTGTAGCCCTATACCATCAGGCAGCCGAAAGCAAAGGTCAGGAAGGTCCGGTTGCCAGACAATTGATTGAATTACTGGCGCTTGATGGCGCGATTGTCACTATGGATGCCTTGCATTGCCAGAAAGAAACCCTTGCGTTAATTACTCAGCGCGGCGGTGATTTTATTGTGGGTCTCAAAAGCAATCAAAAGACCCTCTATGAATGGGTCAAATCGTATTTTGCTTCGCATTATGAGAGTGATGAGCTTGTTGAATTTACGCAGAAAAATAGCGGTCATGGACGGACAGAATTTCGGCATGTCATGCAAATTCGTGCCGTATTGCCGGAGGTCCTTCGGCGGCAATGGCCTTCAATACAAAGTGTTATTGAAGTCGTCAGTGAACGAAGCGTAAAAGGCCAGCCTCCCCATCGTGATTCACGCTGGTATGTCAGCTCGCTACCGTTGGAGGCGGAAATCGTGGCTAAGGCAATAAGAAGGCACTGGTCGGTAGAAAACGAGCTGCATTGGGTATTAGATGTCACTTTTCGAGAAGATGCTATCTCACTCAAAGAGCCTGATGGGGCTGCACAAATGGCGCTTTTTAACCGAATTGCATTAAGCGTGATTAAACAGAATACCAGTATAAAAGACAGTCAGGCGGCTAAACGTCGAAGAGCCATTTGGTCAGAGGAATTCCGTAGTCAACTTATCTTTGATTAAATTAAATACAAAGTGGAATCCCGCCCTG
>NZ_JBHFKV010000131.1:0-1250 GCF_042879355.1 Photorhabdus sp. RM71S
CTAGTTTATCCATGCCTGTTCCTAATAAGATCGTTTTTTTCTTGGTCGAAAATTTTGATCTTGGAACAGGCACTTAGTTCCATTTTTTTATCCAGAGTTCAGGTTAATTAATAACGAGGATGATGATCATTTGGGACGTTACATATTACCTTCCTGCAAATAGTTATTTTTCAAGCTAACGTAATGGCCTGCTGAATAACATAGTCCTTTTAATTCTTCGGGTTTTAGTTTTCTGACTTGGCGGGCAGGGCTGCCAATATAAAGGTACCCACTTTCTAATATCTTGCCTGGGGCTACTAGGCTGCCTGCGCCAATAATAACGTTATCTTCAATCACTGAACCATCAAGTAGGATGGAGCCCATACCGATGAGTACTTGATTACCGATAGTGCAGCCATGAAGTATAACTTTATGCCCGATAGTGACATCATCTCCCACAATTAAAGGAAAACCATCAGGATTGTCTGTTGTTTTGTGTGTCACATGTAATATAGAGCCATCTTGAATGTTAGTACGTGTACCAATAGATACATAATTAACGTCCCCACGGATGACAACTAAAGGCCATATACTGACATCATCAGCAAGTCTAACATCACCAATGATTACACTAGATGAATCTAGCATAACGTTCTGACCAACTTTGGGCTGAATATCAAGGTAACTGCGTAACGTTTCGGACATGTATACCTCTGATGAAAAAATGGAGATTTACTTTAAATAAGATTTTAGTGAGGAAAATACCAGTATGCAATGAAAGAAACTTGTTGAATAGGGCTATGATGGTCGAAAATTTACTCAAAAAGAACAAGGATTCGCCTGTTGATGGTGGGTGTGAAAAAAAAGTATTGTATAAAAATCTGAGCTCCCTATAATGCGCCACCACTGACCGACACAACGCTGATAAACATTGTGAGGTCGGGCAGAGTAAGCGACAATAAGCGCTTGACTCTGCGGGCGAAAAGCGTAGTATACCCAGCCCGGCTGAACGAGAATGTCAATTTTTATTTCAGCCTGCTCTTTAACAATTAATCAGACAATCTGTGTGGGTACTCACAAGACCGTATCACAAAAAAATACGTTTTAAAGTCTTGAAGAGTGAACAACAGTTAATTCATTACGAACTAATTAATCAGTGAAATTCTTTGAGCATCAAGCTTTGAATTGAAGAGTTTGATCATGGCTCAGATTGAACGCTGGCGGCAGGCCTAACACATGCAAGTCGGGCGGTAACAGGAAAGCGCTTGCGC
>NZ_JBHFKV010000132.1:0-1201 GCF_042879355.1 Photorhabdus sp. RM71S
GGTCGATCACTATCGAAGAGCTTCATCAGCGAGCAGAAAGGGCAAGATGTACGATGACTGTCTGCATATTGCTAAAGCGTGGGCGAGTAAATACAGCTCGGTCAAGCCGTCCCCAAAGTGAGGACCTCGGAAGAAGTAAGACTGTGATGATCCCGGAGAAATTAATGAAATACACATATTCAATCATTCTGGACGCAATTATCGCGTCCTTTTTATTTATTGGCATTACGCAAAATATCGAAGGTTTTGTAAATGTCGGTTATTTCGCTGGCTGGTTCTTTGGTGTGATTAAATTCCTGGCTTATTTATTTAGCAGGGATACGCTCGCTAAAGAGTACAAACATGTTCCGACAGCATTCCGATATTACGACTTACTGACGGATACAGCCTTTGTCATTTTTGTCGTATATCAGGGCTGGTTTGTACTCGGCGCTATTTACGCGATAGGCGCAATGGCAAAAGTTGAGTTTCAGGGCAAGCAAGAGAAGATGCTTTCAACGAAGTAACTAACTCAGAGCATTCTGCTGACAGAGTGCACGATAGTAGTGATTTCTTTATGGGCGCCCTGCGGGCGGATACTGACTTTTTAGCAGAATATTCTAATTCCAACTGTTTCCAAACTGGAAAGGGTTCAGAGAGGATTTAATATGAAATTTGAAGATTTAACACCCGAGTCACAACAGGCAGCACGTGAGGCTTTAATAAATGCTCTAAATATAGAGATGGAATCTCGACGCTATGCCGATAACGACAGGGCGAAATACCTCGCCCGAAATATTAGAGATAGCTTTATTGCCCTTGAAACGGAAGATCCAAGGCGAGGTGATGGAGATGATGAAGCGGAAGAACTTAGCCCACCTTGCGCCAAAGACCCTGATGAAGATTAAGCCCTGTCAAGTCCGCGCCAGCTTATCCCATCAGATTCAGTGACCAAAACCGCAGGTCTTGAATTGACTGACTTAGCGACGTCATAAGCTAAGTCTCTTACTTCCTGTCGAGATTTTGATTCAGACTTGAAATAGTATTCAGCGGGAGGAAGCTCATATTTATTGCCGCTATCAGCAGTAATAAATTTCGAAAAACCCTTAGCTTTCATTTTATCATAGAGCTTATCGTAATCTGAGTTATCTGCTTTTCTTAATTCTACACGGACAATGAAATCTGCCATTTCTTATTCCTTACTTGACTGTGGAATGATCAA
>NZ_JBHFKV010000133.1:0-1200 GCF_042879355.1 Photorhabdus sp. RM71S
GTCAGATTATTGACAAAGTGCTGGTTTTTTATCCGACACTTTGTTTTAATTAAGTTCCGTTCACTCAACGGAGCTTGCCACCATGTTAAGAACACCCCCTCTCCAGACTTTCCCGCCAGAAACGCTCTCGCTTGACGAGCTGGTCCCTAAAAATCATTTGGTCCGTCAAGTCGATGCCGCCATTGATTTCGAATTTATCCGCGAATGAGTCGCCCCGTTGTATTGCCACAATAATGGCCGTCCTGCTATCGATCCGGTCATGCTGATTAAAATGATGTTACTCGGCTACTTGTTTGGTGTCCCCAGTGAGCGCCGTCTGGTACAGGAAATTCAGGTTAATGTGGCTTACCGCTGGTTTCTGCGCCTCGGACTGACAGAAAAGGTCCCTGATGCCTCAACCCTGAGCCAGAACCGCCGCCGCCGTTTCAATCATACTGCGGTCTTCCAACAGATTTTTGACCACATTGTTGAACAGGCGATAGCCAAAGGATTTGTGGGCGGACACGTACTCTATACCGACAGCACCCACCTGAAAGCCAGTGCCAATCCGCATAAATCGGAGAATGTCATGCGGTCGGTTCCCCCCCGGCGCCTATTTTGACACACTGGATAAAGCCGTCACTCAAGACCGGGCGGCAGCCGGAAAAAAAGCCTGAAGCCAGCCCTTAAGGAACGGCAGAGAAAGACGAAAGTCAGTACCACCGCTCCGGAAAGCGGGTTTATGCACCGGACCAACAAACCCAGGGGGTTCTTTTACCTTGACCACCGTACCGTGGATGGGCAAGTCGGGATTATCACCGATACCTACGCCACACCAGGTAATGTCCACGACAGCCAGCCTTTTATCAAGCGTTTGACGCGTCAGTTAGAGCGTTTTGCTCTCAATCCCCTTGCGGTTGGGTTGGATGCGGGCTATTTTACGGCCCCGGTTTGTTATCTGACGGAACAGTTAGGCATTACGCCCATTATCGGTTATCGCCGCCCAAACAAGGGACCGAACACCTTTCAGAAGAAACACTTCACCTATGACAGGCAGCAAGATTGCTATGTCTGCCCGCAGGGCGAAAAGCTGATTTATACCACCACAAATCGTCAGGGATACCGTTATTACCGGACGGCGGCGGGTATTTGCCAGAATTGCCCGCTGCGGGCGGCCTGTACCCGGGCGAAAAAGGGAAAAACCATCACACGGCATATCTG
>NZ_JBHFKV010000134.1:0-1090 GCF_042879355.1 Photorhabdus sp. RM71S
TTCGCGTGCCGACACGGCTACCGGACACCCTGAATCCCAATATCAACTTTGAAACCTTGCCCTTTGAATTACAGTCGCAACTGACGGTCTGGCAGGCTCCAGAGGTTGACGGTAAGGCGGTCCCCCGAAGGGCGGGTATCAGCGGTTATGGCGCCGGGGGCATCAATGCGCACCTGGTTGTGGAAGAATACAGAACACAAGATGGGCACGGTGAGGACGATAGTCCGGTGACGTTTGTATTATCTGCTCAGACCGTGGAGCGGCTGGAAGCGAACGTGGCGCAGTGGCGTTTATGGCTGGCGGAACGAGCCTCGATACCTCTGGCCAGAATAGCCGGAACCCTGCAACTGGGTCGGGATGCTATGCCGGCTCGTCTTTCAGTGCACGTGAAAAACCGTGAAGTCCTGTTGCGCGCGCTGGATTACTGGCAGTTGCAAGTATCAGAGGGGAGAGCCTGCGGCGAAACGGTGGTGACGCCTGAAGGGCTGTCAGTTTACTGGGGCAATACCCGGGAATCTAGAGCCGTGGATGAGGCAGCGGTGAAGGCCGCTCAGATTGCCGCTGATGGTGAGAAGTTAGGCGCCTTATGGGCTGTGGGTAACCGGGTGGACTGGTTATGCCTGTATCCGTCAGGCCGGCCACACAAGGTGCCGGGATTGCCCCTTTATCCATTTCGTCGTAAACGGTGTTGGCCGGTCAGTGAGATGACGGAGACATTGACGGCAGATAAGACAAGGCTGGCGTCGTTGCCTGAGGCAGGCCAGATTCAGCATGATGTTGAGAAGAATGTTGTTGAAAATAATCTCGTGGTAAACGATGTGGTGAAACGCCATGTCAGTAGCGCAGATTTGGAAAAGACAGAGCAACGCTTACTGGCCATATTTTCAGACGTTCTGGGTCTGGATGAAGGCGAAATACGGGAAGTGGGCACCTTTAGTGAACTGGGGCTGACATCGGTCAATGCGATGCACATCCTTAATGCGATTAACCGAACTTTTAACCGGCATTTTCCGAGCAGTATGGTGTTTGAATTTAATACCTTTAATGCCCTGGCTGCTTACATAAGCAAGCAGTTACCAGCAGACAGTGA
>NZ_JBHFKV010000135.1:0-1076 GCF_042879355.1 Photorhabdus sp. RM71S
AAATGTGAATGTGGGTTTGACTGGAGAAACTGGGCCAAGGAACAGTATTCATGAACACCCTGCCACCTCAGAGACCTCAGAGTAAATGATTCTGGGGTTGCAGGACTACATCAAAACTCAGTGTCAGTAACAGAGTCTCGCAATCGCGGGACTTTTTTCTATCCGAATTTCACCGCGCACCTCATGCGCATTCAAACCCAAAGAACCTGTTTAGGAAATAGAGCTTGAGGAAATCAGTATTGTGCTGATTCTTTGGTCTGATTTTCTATGAGGCAGGCTCTATCTCTAAAAAGGTAAAGCACGATGAACGCATTAACTTTCAAAAATCACACTATTGTTCCTTTTGATAATGGCGATGGGAAAATCTGGTTTACAAGCAAACAAATGGCTGAACTGCTCGAATATAAGAGCGAGAAATCTGTAACCAATCTTTACAATGCTAACAAAGATGAATTCACGGACGACATGACAATGGTCACCGAGTCAATGACCATTGGAATAAACAATAGTTTACGTAAAAAGAAGGTGAGAATTTTCTCTGTCAGAGGTTCCCATTTAATTGGGATGCTAGCTGATACTGATGTTGCCAAGTCTTTGCGTCGCTGGCTATTGGATTTAGCAGATAAAGAGAATCAGTCAGATCTCTCATTGATGGACATGGAAAGCTTAAAGTCACTGACACTTGGTGAAATGCAGAATCGGCTGGTGGCCGCTGATAAGTGGTCTTATAGCAACTTTGGTAGACCAGGTAGTGAAATGATGAACCTCCGCAAGCGTCATCTTAAAAAACTTCGTCAGGCCAAGAAAGTTATTCTGGAATTATCGCAGCTTACGTTACCCGGCTTTGATGACTTCCCGGACGGAGAGCCGCAGACATGAATCATGAGCAATTTATAGCGAAGAACGTACAAGCCGAGTTAACCAAGCTCGGCTTTTCTTCATCTATTGCGTGTATGGCAAGTGATAAAGCGGTCGATCACTATCGAAGAGCTTCATCAGCGAGCAGAAAGGGCAAGATGTACGATGACTGTCTGCATATTGCTAAAGCGTGGGCGAGTAAATACAGCTCGGTCAAG
>NZ_JBHFKV010000136.1:0-1071 GCF_042879355.1 Photorhabdus sp. RM71S
GGTAACTTTCATCTGAATGTTATCACCTGGCATCACCATTTCCACGCCTTCTGGCAGTTCAATGGTACCGGTCACGTCAGTTGTACGGAAGTAGAACTGTGGACGGTAGCCTTTGAAGAATGGCGTATGACGGCCACCTTCGTCTTTGCTCAGAATATAAACTTCTGATTCGAAAGTGGTGTGTGGCTTGATTGAACCTGGTTTTGCCAGTACCTGACCACGTTCGATTTCGTCACGCTTGGTACCACGCAGCAGAACACCGACGTTCTCACCTGCACGGCCTTCGTCCAGCAGTTTGCGGAACATTTCTACGCCAGTACAAGTAGTTTTAGTCGTGTCTTTGATACCCACGATTTCAACTTCTTCACCCACTTTAACGATACCGCGCTCTACACGACCAGTTACCACGGTACCACGGCCTGAAATAGAGAATACATCTTCGATTGGCAGCAGGAATGGCTGGTCGATTGCACGCTCTGGTTCTGGAATGTAGCTGTCCAGGGCATCGGCCAGTTCAATGATCTTCGCTTCCCACTCTGCATCACCTTCCAGCGCTTTCAGAGCAGAACCACGGATAACTGGCGTGTCATCGCCTGGGAAATCGTACTGAGACAGCAGCTCACGTACTTCCATCTCAACCAGTTCCAGCAGCTCTTCGTCGTCTACCATGTCACATTTGTTCAGGAACACGATGATGTAAGGAACGCCTACCTGACGACCTAACAGAATGTGCTCACGCGTCTGTGGCATTGGACCGTCAGTCGCGGCAACTACCAAGATTGCGCCGTCCATCTGAGCCGCACCGGTGATCATGTTTTTCACATAGTCGGCGTGGCCTGGGCAGTCAACGTGCGCATAGTGGCGGCTTGGGGTATCGTATTCTACGTGAGAAGTAGAAATGGTGATACCACGTGCTTTTTCTTCTGGTGCGTTATCAATTTGATCGAATGCACGAGCATTACCACCGTAGGTTTTAGCCAATACAGTAGTGATAGCAGCAGTCAGGGTAGTTTTACCGTGGTCAACGTGGCCGATAGTACCAACGTTAACGTGCGGTTTTGTACGTTCAAA
>NZ_JBHFKV010000137.1:0-1068 GCF_042879355.1 Photorhabdus sp. RM71S
CGCGTCCCGTAGCGAAAATAACACCTTAAACAATTGTGCCATACCGGATACGGCTTCACCGTGTCCCACCTGTCCTTTTAGAGTGCCCAGACTGTAACGCCCCGATGTTCCTGTCCGCCCGGCAAACGCCCGTGTCAGAGCTGACATTTCAACCGCATCTGACACCAAAGAGCCGTTTGCTGCGGATTCAATGTAACTGATACTTCGCGGATCTATCTGGTTAGAGGCGAGTGCGGCACTGATCGCCTCCTGCTGCGGCCCCGCTGACGGGGTCATATAACCATTGGTGCGACCACTGTGATTAAACGCGCTGCCGCAGATCACGCCATGAATATGATCCCCGTCTGCTTCTGCCTGAGCCAGGCTTTTCAGTACTATCACGCCAACCCCTTCGCCCGGCACAAAACCATCACCGTTTGCGCCAAATACCTGCGCATCAGCGCTCGTAGACATCAGTCGGTTACTGGATAAAACTTTGTAGGTGGAGGGATGCAGATATAAATTAACCGCCCCGGCGAGCGCCATCTCACCCTGGCCACTGCGCAGATACTCGCAGGCTTCATGGATAGCCACCAGTGCGGAAGAGCACATGGTGTCGACCGGCAGGCAGGGGCCTCGCAAATTAAGCATATGAGACACCCGGTTGACACAGGATGAAAATGAGGTTGTACACACCTGACCGGTAGCGGATGAATTGAGGCTAAAGCCCTGTTTAGTGATACCGCCAAACACGCCAGTGCCATGACGTACCCGGTCTGATAACATCGTGGGGGCATAACCGGCATCTTCCAGCGCTTTCCAACATTCCTCCAGAAACAGCCGTTCCTGCGGATCTGTGGTGGCGGCCTCATTAGGTGTCATGTTAAAAAATAACGGGTCGAAATCGGCGACACCGTCTAAAAAGCCTCCCCACTTGCTATAACTGCCATGCTGTTCAATGGCCTGATTAGTGTCTTCAAAATAGAACCCGGTTAATGGCCAGCGCTCTGGGGGCACTTCGGTAATAAAGCTCTCGCCTCTTTTTAGGCCTTCCCACCACTGAGATAAACTGGCTCCGCCGGGGAAACG
>NZ_JBHFKV010000138.1:0-1039 GCF_042879355.1 Photorhabdus sp. RM71S
CGCCGGACAGTCAGCGCCGACGCCTGCGCGCCTTACGCCTGTGGTTCGACTGGTTGCAGCAACAGCACGCTATCCCGACCAGCCCGGCGGCAACACTGGCCTCGCCAGACAGAAAAAAACGCCCCTCGGTGACGGAGACCCACGGTCAACCCGACGCCATACCGGCCCGCTTCGCCACTTTACGCCAGCATCTGGCGGCCTGGCTGGAAGCCGTGCAGGGACAGGGCTTAAGCGAACGGACACAGGAAGCCTACGAAGAGCGGCTGTTGCCGTTCATCAGCTGGTGTGAAGCACGCGGGGTCATGACCGCACCGCAGGTCAGCCTGCCGTTACTGGAAAGTTACCAGCGCTGGCTGAGAAGCCACCGTAAAGCGGACGGCCAGCCCTACAGCCCGGGCAGTCAGCGGGACCGCCTGAGTGTCTTACGTCAGTGGTTCCGCTGGTTATTGCAACGTCACCATATCCTGTATAACCCGACGGATAACATGGTATTGCCAAGAGAAGAAAAACGGTTGCCGGCGCAGGTGATGAATGAAGACGAAACCCACACGGTATTAGCCGCCGCCAGTATCGACACACTCACGGGCCTGAGAAACCGGGCTATCCTTGAAGTGCTGTGGAGTACCGGTATCCGGCGGATGGAAGTGGCGAACCTGCTGTTAAGCGAAGTGGACTTCGGGCGCGGCGTGGTGATGGTCAGACAGGGTAAAGGCGGTAAAGACCGGGTGGTGCCCATCGGCGAACAGGCGCTGCACTGGTTAAGTCGCTGGCTCAGTGTCCGGCCCCAGTTAACGCGCCGGGGAGACAGCGGTCACCTGTTTATCACCAGGAAAGGCCGGGGGCTGGCCAGAGGCACATTAACCCAGATAGCCGCTGACAGCATCCGTAAACAGGCGCAGCTGACTAAACCGGGGGCCTGTCATCTGTTCCGGCACTCAATGGCGACGCAGATGTTAGAGAACGGCGCAGACACCCGACACATCCAGGCGATACTGGGGCATGAGAAGCTGGAAACCACCCAAATCTATACGCGGGTGGC
>NZ_JBHFKV010000139.1:0-1019 GCF_042879355.1 Photorhabdus sp. RM71S
ATAAGTAACAGTCGGGTCTGTAATGGCATCCATCATGCCGTCTTGATAGGCGAACGAACGAAATCGCCCGGTCTGTGCGCTGGTTTCTTTGGACAGTACGGCGTATTTGTTTGCCCATGCACTTAGTGATAGTGGTTCGGGAGGGCGGATATCAGGGCGACGTTTATATAAATCTTGCGTGAAGTTCTGCCAGGCGGAGGTATTAGCTTTCTCCTCTATTGTTATCATCAAGGCTTAATTCCTCCATCGCCTCGTAAACCACCTCCTGTAACGCTTGAACAAACTCCGTATCATTAGTGGTTGAAGCCAATACACGTAAACGCGGGCCATGTTCGGGAGCGATAGCGATTAAGCGAGTGCGCATTCTTGAATACTCCCGCCCCACTGCTTCAATCATGTCTTTATACGGTAGCACCTGGCCGGATTTGATTTCGTACTCTAATTGAGTAAGCAATGCGAGAAAGTTTTCTTTTAACGTCCGGGCTTCATCGAATGTCATTGTTGCGCCCTTTTCGGCGATCATGCGTTCGACAATTTTTGTCGGTGATTCTGCATCAGACCTGTTACCTTGAGAGTTGTTACCTGACTTGTTACCCTGTTTGTTACCTGCGGTTTTTTTATCGGGCCGGGTAACAGATTTTCTGTAACGTTCAACATTCGCGTTTGATGCTTCAACATTGATATCGTCACCGTCCAGAACCAGCCAGCCGCGAGCTTTCCACTGGGTCACAGTCTTACGGCTGACACCGTGCAATTTGGCAAATTCTGACTGATTCATTTGTTAATGTTACCTAAATTTCAAAGATTTATAACTAGTGAAACATCGGGGCGCACAATGTCCCATGATTTAAGGGGTCTGAGTAAGGACCCAAAAAATCACCAGGGAACATATTGATAGCATCAGTTCTGCGGCACATAGAACTCACCATAATGTTTTTGGCAAAAGCTCTCATATGCAGCGACTGCGTCCTCAATCCTGTCAAACCTGCCGAGGGTATATTTCTTTTTATTCATCTGTG
>NZ_JBHFKV010000140.1:0-993 GCF_042879355.1 Photorhabdus sp. RM71S
TTAACCCGAATTCTGTTTAAGCCGTCACTGAAAAATCGTCTTCCGAATAGAAAACTTTCAGTGATGGCTTCTTCCATTTAAGGCAATAAGCAATCAAACCGCCTAAAACGGTCAACATAAATCCTTTTATACTTCGATGGCGAGAATGCTCTATTTGAGAAACGGTTTTTAATTGCCCATGAATCGTTTCGATGATGAAACGCCTTGATAACATTATTTTATCCCACTCAGCCAGCAGCTGTGCTTTCATATTTCGGCGCTTTTGGGTGACGAAAGTGACGCCGGTTTTGCCTAAATCGTCTGCCAGTTCCTGACTGAGATAACCTTTATCGCCGTAAAGCGAACCCGTTAATTCTGTTGTTAATTCGCGAACAGGTTCCCGATCATCCACATTACCGGCAGTGATTTTAAGCGCCAGAATTTCCCCCTGGTGATTGACAACCAGGTGTAATTTGAAACCATAAAACCAGCCCATTGAATTTTTTCCGCGCTTGGCTATCCCGGCAAAGACCTTATGCCGAGGAATGCGAATGTTATGGCAGACACTCAAACTCGTGGAATCAATAAAAGCAATGCCAGTGGGTTTTCCTTTTAATTGCGTCAGATAGCTACATAGTGGTGCCAAAACGGAAGGGGCCACACTGACAAAACGGGGATAGCTGAGCAAGGTGGGAAAATCGTTGTGGTGATATTTCCAAATGTGTTCTAGATAAAAATGTTTAAAATCCCGGTAATGTGACAGATGAAAAAGGATCAAAATGGTCATGATTTCACTGGGATACAGGCGACCTTGTCGGCGGCGTAAACGATGCCCGTTATCGAGACAAACTTGTTCCCATTGAGGGATGAAAAAACGGCAAAAGTCATCGACATCACAGAAAATTTCAACTAAGTTGTCCATAGCCTGTTCCTCCCCGGAGCTGTTTCGGCATGCACCAAAACACTGCTCCTGGAACAGGCTTCATGTCAATTTTTTATCCAGAATTCGGGTTA
>NZ_JBHFKV010000141.1:0-982 GCF_042879355.1 Photorhabdus sp. RM71S
TAACCTCAGCTTCGTTTAAAAATAGCGATATCACAATCCCGTAAATTCAAGCTCGGTTTTTTAGGTTGGAATGTATAAGCAATTAGGCCAGCGACGATTTCCAATAAAAAACCGAGCTGACTGCGGTGTCTTGAATGCTCTATCTGAGAAATATTTTTAAGCTGATCCATGACCGTTTCTATCAAAAATCGCCTTCTTAACATCAGCTTATCCCAGAGAGATAATTCTTTTGCCTTCATGTTATGACGGACATGAGTGATTAACGTTATTCCTTCTGCTTCCAGTTCATCGCACAAAGCCTGCGACAAATACCCTTTATCGCCATATAAACATCCGGTTAACCCTTGTACCAGCGCTTTGACGGGATGGCGATCATCCTTATTTCCTGAGGTCAACTTCACTGCCAGAAGTTCACCACAATCATTGATAACCAGATGAAGTTTAAAGCCATAAAACCAGCCGGTACTGGTTTTCCCTCGCTGTGCGACGCCCTGAAATACGCGATGACGGGGAATACGGAGATTGTGGCAAACGGCAATTTTGGTTGAATCAATAAAAGCGATCCCCTGGGTTTGGGCCTTGCGTGACGAAAGAAAAGCACAGAGAGGAATGAGCGCCCTTTGCTTCAAGGTTAACATCCGGGTGTAGCTGACCAACTGGGGAAAATCGGCCTGAAGATAGTGTTTAACATGCTGAATATAAAACGTTTTAAAATCACGATAATGGCTCATGTGGAATAAAATGAGTATCGTCATGACTTCACTGAGAGAAAGGGAAGCTTCGCGGCGACGTTTGAGCAAACCATTTTCAATTAACTGTTGATGCCAGAGAGGAATAAATTTTTGGCAAAAGTCATCGACGCAGCAGTAAAGTTCTTCTAAATTAAACATGCCTGAGGATCTCCACGATTTTGTTTTCTTTGACAAAAACTTTGATCGTGCCTCAGGCACTTAGTTCCCTTCTTAAGCAAACCTCAGGTTAA
>NZ_JBHFKV010000142.1:0-962 GCF_042879355.1 Photorhabdus sp. RM71S
TTCGGTCAGTTGTGTATAGGCCATAGTGCATTTTCCTTTGGCGAGAAAGATGCCTACTATAGCAACTGACCGCCCTTCTGAAAAATTGCACTTATTAGTCGAATCTGCCACGATAAAATATTTTATTTATCCTTGTCATAATTAATTCTATCTAAAATTTAATTTGCACCACTAAATTGTGAATTTTCACAACCTGTTTTTATAAAAAAATAAAAATTATTTTTCCATTTTAGCCATCATATCTATAAATACATAAGAATATGCGTTTATATAATAAATTATAAAAAACGACGATAAATAAAATTTTAATCTCTATCATTATATAAAATATTATTGAAAATCCTCATGTAGAATAAATTATTAATAACAAATAAAAATACTATTCTCCCATGATTTCATTAATATATCTTCCAAAGTAGATTATTATTGGTGGCAATGCATACCACCAACTTTAATTACAGGAATATAATTTAAATAAAAACCATCTTCTGTGTGAAACATCTAAAATCAATCTTTATCATCGATAATTTATGGCAATAATTTCTGATTTAATATCCTTCTCATAATTAGAGAAACTATGAGATACATTTGGCAAGATAAATATTGAATCTCCTTCATTCATAACATCTTCTCTTAGTGAGTTATTCTCATCCAACCACTGTACCCGAACTTTTCCTTTCGTAACATACACTACCTCTTTTGAACCATGCCCTTCATTCAATTTCAAAGGTTGAGATTCATCACTGTGCAAATCTAAGCGCAAAGCCATTAAACCCGGATCAGTCCGAGTGGTGACCAAATGATGATAAGTATAATAGTGAGAGCCATCACGATATTCATTACGCTTATATCCGTCATTCCGCACCTCATTCCTGATTTAAAAATAGTGTGATCTTACGCATATTTTACATATTTATTGTTCCCATGAGATTGACGGCGATCGCCCATTTTGATCTATTACT
>NZ_JBHFKV010000143.1:0-952 GCF_042879355.1 Photorhabdus sp. RM71S
CAGTTGACGAACGGTGACAGCCGTTCATGACGGGCGGACTGGCTCTTTTGACTCGCCCCCTGCAACAGCAGGGTATCCAGATACGCGTCCAGATGCTGGCGCAGGGTCAGCGGGCGGGGGTTGGATTGATGTTTAACGGGTGATGACATGGTGGGATTTCCTGTAGGGAACAGCGGTTATTGTTATCGGTGTGTGATACGTCACTCCGGTACGATGGCTTGATTGTTAAGTGGCCGGAACAGTCCTTTTCTGTCTGCCCCAACTTGCGGACCGCTCCACCCAGTATTGCTGCGGTCTGGCGTCCTTTTCCGGCCTCCAACTTGGACCCAACTTGACCCCAGCTTGAGGGCAACTTGCGGTTCAGTCAGTCCAACTTGCGTCGGTCGTATTCCGGGTTTTCGGGTTCGATGATGAGCTGGCAGTACGATACGACGACTTTTTCTTATTATTGCCGGAACAGTGTTTTTCAACCTTCCCCAACTTGCGAACCGTTACATCCAGTATTGCTGCGGCCTGAAGCCGGTTTTACGACCTCCAACTTGGACCCAACTTGACCCCAACTTAGGGGCAACTTGCGGTTCAGTCAGTCCAACTTGCGTGAGTCATATTCAGGGTTTTACCGGTTTTTCCGGCGTTGTCAGGTCAATCAGGCCGCACAGGTGGGCTTCTTCTGCGCTGTCGCCGTTCCACAGCAGTTCATACTGCAACAGATGGCCCCGGCTGCCGCCGTGGACTAACAGGTATTCCATGTCGGCCAGTCGCTGACAATGGACTTTTAACTGGTTATCGCTCCATTGGGTGTAACTGCGGATATCCCGGCGGGTAAAGCGAACCGCGTTCACCGGGCGTTGCTGCGCTGTCGCCGTCTCTTTCACCATCGCTTGTATCAGCAGTAACAGTTTTCGGGTCTGGGGCGACATTTCATCCAGCGTGCGGCCTAATATCTCATGGG
>NZ_JBHFKV010000144.1:0-929 GCF_042879355.1 Photorhabdus sp. RM71S
TCGGGGTACTGAGATGTTTCAGTTCCCCCGGTTCGCCTCATTAACCTATGGATTCAGTTAATGATAGTGCAACGCATTGCACTGGGTTTCCCCATTCGGACATCGCCGGCTATCACGCTTCATATCAGCTTACCGACGCTTTTCGCAGATTAGCGCGTCCTTCATCGCCTCTGACTGCCTAGGCATCCACCGTGTACGCTTAATTGCTTAACCTCACAACCCGAAACTGTCTCGGATTGTTCAGCTTGAGAGACTCGTCAATAATACCTCGACGATATTATCGACAGCTTCAATTTTTCAGCTTGTTCCAGATTGTTAAAGAGCAAAATAATTCACAGCATATTGTCGCCAATATACTCTGAATTACGTTTAGTATGGTGGAGCTAAGCGGGATCGAACCGCTGACCTCCTGCGTGCAAGGCAGGCGCTCTCCCAGCTGAGCTATAGCCCCATACAGAATTTCCCGCTATCACCCGGTCTATACAAACCTTTTCATCACAGCCAGTTTCAACGCGAATCACGCAGTGTGCGCGAGCACATGAGTAATGCAGCGTTTAAAATGGCAAAGAGGAAAAGCGTTTGGTAGGCCTGAGTGGACTTGAACCACCGACCTCACCCTTATCAGGGGTGCGCTCTAACCACCTGAGCTACAAGCCTATCACGATAACGTTATTCTCTTCTTTCATCAGACAATCTGTGTGAGCACTGCACTCAACCTATCTCAGGTAAGGAGGTGATCCAACCGCAGGTTCCCCTACGGTTACCTTGTTACGACTTCACCCCAGTCATGAACCACAAAGTGGTCAGCGCCCCCCTCTCGGTTAAGCTACCGACTTCTTTTGCAACCCACTCCCATGGTGTGACGGGCGGTGTGTACAAGGCCCGGGAACGTATTCACCGTAGCATGCTGATCTACGATTACTAGCGAT
>NZ_JBHFKV010000145.1:0-902 GCF_042879355.1 Photorhabdus sp. RM71S
TCAACTAGTTTATCCATGCCTGTTCCTAATAAGATCGTTTTTTTCTTGGTCGAAAATTTTGATCTTGGAACAGGCACTTAGTTCCATTTTTTTATCCAGAGTTCAGGTTAAATAATCAAAACAAGGCGTTTTAATTTAACGCCTTGTTTCATTGTTGAACTTTTTTCGGTAGAACCAAAGCATATAAAACAGAGAATATCATACTTCCTATTTTAATCTCTTCACTATTTAAATTAATAAAAATTGATATAACTTCATGATATCCATCATATTTAACAATAAATAATTGAATTGAACAAAAAATTACTATTATAAAGAAACCAAAAACAGAGAGTATATAACTTCTTTTTTTTCTATGAAAAATTTTATAAAAAAAAGAAAAAGCAAAATAATCAATGATAAAGAATAGTACAGAAAAACATCCTGCCAAGTAGATTGAGTGGAAATTGTAACATCAATATAATCCATCATTATTTTTCCTTTTCTAGCTGATAAATACTCAGAACTGTAGCGTTATCAACAATTAGTTCAGTAACTAAATTTTATATCTTTGAAAAAATCATCTAGAATATCTTCTTAGTATTAAAATAATATACAATAATGAAAATATAAAACCACCAACCTTTATACTTTCGCTTTTAAAATTAATAAAAATTGGGCATATCGTACTCATATCCTGTTAGAATTAATTGGGCACTAGATAATAAAATAACCAAGATAACACCAAAAATAACTATGATATTGTTATTGTTATTGTTATTGTTATTGTTATTCTTATCTTAAAAATAAATATAGGCAGATTCGACTAATAAGTGCAATTTTTCAGAAGGGCGGTCAGTTGCTATAGTAGGCATCTTTCTCGCCAAAGGAAAATGCACTATGGCCTATACACAACTGACCGA
>NZ_JBHFKV010000146.1:0-896 GCF_042879355.1 Photorhabdus sp. RM71S
CTCGTAACTGTAGCTCATTGCCATCAAACAGGATTCACGTTTGAAGAATCGGTAAATATCTCTTTCAACTTCCCCACCCGTGCCATTTATGAAAGTATCAACTGAAAAAAAATTTTCACTTGCCTCCCCAAGAACTTTTGGTACTTTTTTCATAAAACTACGATGCTCAAGCTTCCTGTATTTTTTGCACGGAAAACCCATTCCTTCCGCTTCCGCTTTGGCTTTCCTTTCGTCATTGATGTAATCCACCATTTCAAGACTGGTCATGGTTGGAGCTTCGGTTACAGGCGAATGTGTTTTGACTGTTAATGCGTTCATCGTGCTTTACCTTTTTAGAGATAGAGCCTGCCTCATAGAAAATCAGACCAAAGAATCAGCACAATCCTGATTTCCTCAAGCTCTATTTCCTAAACAGGTTCTTTGGGTTTGAATGCGCATGAGGGGCGCGGTGAAATTCGGATATAAAAAGTCCCGCGATTGCGAGACTCTGTTACTGACACTGAGTTTTGATGTAGTCCTGCAAGCCCTCTAATTGTACCTGCATCGTTGTTACTCTTTCGGTGAGAGTGAAATAATCCCTGATAGCGGGGTCTTCCAATCTGGGGCTGGCTGCATCATCCACGCCGGGGGAGGAACTGGCTTTGTCTTGATCACAGGTGGCCGCGATGCGCAACCGGCGACGACCAGCGGCAACATCATTGCGAAGAACATCAATTTCAGATTTGGCATTGGTTAATTCTCGTGTGTGTTTAATGTCCAGCTCATTCAACATTGCGATGTGAGAGTTCTGATAGTTGATAGTGTCTGTGAGTTGCTGGATTTCTGACTGCTGTTGCTTTGTCACATGCCGCTCTTTCTGTAATGCAGAGTGATAGTAATAAGCTGTGAGTGAGACA
>NZ_JBHFKV010000147.1:0-856 GCF_042879355.1 Photorhabdus sp. RM71S
AGGTTTGATAATGGGACGGAAATTAGCCCCGATAGCATTGTCAAGAACTCGGGTGATCGCACCGCTGGCCCAGCCATCATTCCTTGCCAAATCACGGACACGCGACACAATGCGGTCGCGATAGATATTGATTTCGTTGTCTGGCGACCACAGCGCCGGCTGCCAGTTTGCCAGCTGATCGCTGAATGTGTCGGCGGCGTCATACGGAACACGACTACCGCCAACCAGCATAGACAGCTTCGGACGTGATGGCGGCAACGGCTGTCCGTTTGGGCCTAGAATTCGTATTTCACTCATATCAGTACCTGAGCCTTATCGGGCGCCGTGGCCGTGAGACAATGCCCAGTTGAGCTTGTAAGAGTTGGATCAGCGCCAGTAAATCCGCCAGCGAGCTTTGTTGATACGAAACTGAACGGGTGCCGTCTCCCTGCGTGTAAGAAAAAGACACGCCCCGGCTTCCCGTCGCCAGATCGATATAAGCCTGTTGGGCTTTCGCTAGCGCATCTTGCAGTTGCTCACGCGTCATTGCACCCGCTAATAAACTCGTGTTTCTGTTAAACATAAATATCCTTGAGATAGCTGAGGGTTAAGAGGGCAAAAGTTGAGACATACGCTTACGCTTCGGCTTTTCCGGTTCCTGAATAATGACGCCGGGATATTGCAAGCTTGGCTTTTCTTCCGGTTCTGCGGGCGGGGGCAATAATCTGCCCGGATTTTCTGTGATGCTTGTGGCTAGTGCATTCAATTTTAGTCCCATATGCAGCAAGCCACACAGCGCAGCATAACCATAAACCCGACAGTCCAGCGCTTCATTAGCACGGCCCGGTAATTGCTCCCACACTCGGAAACGCTGCCC
>NZ_JBHFKV010000148.1:0-847 GCF_042879355.1 Photorhabdus sp. RM71S
CAGCACGTAATCTTTGCCGCGTTTAAAGAGCTGTCGCCCCTGTTGCTCCACCACGGCGACTAAGGAGACGGCGGCTTTCAGGTGCTGTAATTCTGCTTCCGGGATGCGTGCCATAAGTTTGTTCCTTTAGAACCTTGTCAAGACCACTAATATGTTTTATTATGGCACATATATATGTACTATCGTCAAGTGGATATTAATCAAGGGGGTAAAATCATGAGTCACTCGGTTTACTGGTGCTTATCTATGCCCTTATCTGAACGACTCATTGCTTTACGTAAGCAACGTAGCTTATCTCAGCAGGCGATGGCTGATGCTATTGGGATTCATGCTAATAGCTGGAAGAAGTACGAGACAGGGCAGGCTCAGCCTTCCCTCGATGTATTGAAGAAGATCGCGACTTCGCTGAATGTCAGCACGGACTTTTTGTTATTTGATGAACATGAACGTGTGCCAGTTGATGAACTTTCCTTGCAGTTTGAAGCCATCAGCCAGCTTCCTGATGATGAACAGAGTATTGTTCGTGAAGTGCTGGAGAGTTTAATTATCAAGTATCAGTCCCGACGTTGGGATTCAGCCAGACAGGCAGCGAAGAAGAAAGAAGAGTAACGAATAAAGCTAACGCGGGTTGCCAGTGCGCCAACACTGACAACCCGCTCACCACAGCAACTATAGGAGTAGTGACTATGGCTAAGGCGCATTCTAAGACAGAAGTGGCAGTAAATAAAGCTGCAAAAACAGAACGTTATTACACGGTGGGTTATGTGCCGAACGGTAACCGGGTAAACAAGGCCACACCGGCGATACATCTGAAGGGGCAGTGGCTGAGACAGGCGGGGTTTAATAC
>NZ_JBHFKV010000149.1:0-843 GCF_042879355.1 Photorhabdus sp. RM71S
ACATGATTATTTTTTTTATTTCCGTCGATATGATTAACAATTGGATAATTATTGGGGTTTGGTATGAAAGCTAATGCAACAAATCTATGCACTAACTGATGCTTATTTTTACCAATTGAAATTCTATCGTATTGCTGAGTTCTACATAGATTTAACAGCTTGCCTTTCATAATCCTTGTTGTCTCACCTTTTCCTCCCCTTCCACACGTTCTTACAACCATGTCCTTACTTTTAATCCTGCCAGTATTGCTAACTTGATATCTTGATTCGTACCCGGGAACGTCTTTCCAAATCTCCTTACTCATCGTTCAATCTCCTCTTGTGATATTCTGAATCAGCGGGAATTCTTAGCTTGATTCCACGATCAATACACCAAACTTCAATCCTTCTTAGATAAAACGTCATCTCTTCAGTATTCAGCAATTTCGTTGACTTAACTCTTCTTTCCTCACCCATTACCGAAATAACTTTCACAGGACAAAACAAATCCTTGAAATATTCATGCATCTCTTCTTTGCCTAGTTTTTCTGTAGATATGGAATTAACGATATTCAATACATCTTCATTCCATAACCACATTAAATTGTTCTGAGATAATGATCGGGTGTTCTTCCAAGGCTTAATAATAATTCGATGCGGCTGTTTCGTTTGAAGTGTTTCTTTCAATATTTCCCATGCCTGAGATTTATTTGATTCGTGAAAACAAAAATCAGCTTCCATTTATCCCCCATTATTTACTCTCTTATTCCAGACTCGAATAGCTGCCGATTCCGCTTCCTTGTAACTATTTTCCCATTTCGATAACGGACCATCTGTTCCGCAATTCCCGCAGTTAATCCAAGA
>NZ_JBHFKV010000150.1:0-835 GCF_042879355.1 Photorhabdus sp. RM71S
TGGGAAGATGACGACAGCTTTTCACGGCCTGGAAATAATGATGTTGGTTATGACGTGGTAGAAGGGATAGCGGTTGTCCCGATACAGGGAACACTCGTGCAAAAATTGGGTTCTCTACGTCCGTACAGTGGCATGACTGGATATGATGGCATCAGGCAATCTTTTCTTACCGCGCTTTATGATCCCGAAGTAACAGGAATTTGCTTAGATATTGATTCCCCAGGTGGCGAAGTTGCGGGCTGTTTTGATTTGGTAGATGAAATTTACGCGGCACGAGGGACGAAGCCGATTCACGCTATTTTGACAGAAAACGCATATTCCGCTGCTTATGCACTAGCCAGTGCTGCTGACAAAATCTATGTCCCGCGTACCGGTGGAGTCGGTTCAATAGGAGTGATAGTCATTCATTGTGACTGGTCACAGCGGATTAAAGAGGACGGGTTACAAGTAACGATCATCACATACGGAGACCGAAAAGCGGAAAGTAACCCTTATGTGCCGCTAACTGATCAGGCTCGTGGTGCAATACAAGATGATGTAGACACGATGGGAAAACTGTTCGTGAGTACGGTTGCCCGCAATCGGGGCATTTCTGAAAAAACGATTCGTAACACTCAAGCGGCATGCTTTTTAGCTAACGAGGGTGTTGGTCTGGGATTAGCTGACGAGGTTATCACGCCCGATGCTGCATTCCGAAAATTACTGAGTGAATCAGGAGCTTAATAGATGGCTAGTTTAAAATTCGCCCACTTGTTGGGTCTCAAAAAGTCAGCGTCGGAAGATGATGACGACAAAGAAAAAAGCAAAAAAGCGAAATCCCGTCGTGCCGAAGAAG
>NZ_JBHFKV010000151.1:0-822 GCF_042879355.1 Photorhabdus sp. RM71S
AATGATAGGTGATGCCACACACGCTGATGCGATCCTGGACAGACTGGTTCACGGGAGTATTAAAGTCGAATTAAAGGGTGAATCAATGCGTAAAGTGTGTTCAACGTTGACTGATGGAGATCAGTCAATATAGTTTATTAGCAGGTTCTATGAGTGGGGTAAATAGCGATCTCTATCGATGTTATTAACTGATCTCTTTCATGGTAATACTCAATAGATTTGCAATATCATCCACTCCACTAATTATGAGATACAAATGAGTATTAAATGAGGCTTTTTTGATACGCTCATGATGCTTTTTACATCATGGTTTTATCCTTCTTGAATTGGTGGTAACGCATTGGGGAACATTTCTGCAACCATATCATTGACTCTTCCAATTAAATCAGGTTTTGTGAAAGTAAGGTGTAGCGTTCCTTTTTTGAACCATTTCACACTGAAGTATTCAGTATTAAAATGCTGATTTCTTTTTCCTACGTTATCTGCAATATGCAAACCCACGCTTTCACAATATTCAGGGATCTTCTTATTTTCCAATAGACAAAATATTCTCACCAAATCATTAACGGCATCAACTCGATTGAAGCGTATTGAGTATCATCCAGTACCGGTTTCCCTTTCTCATCGAGCTTTGGGATTGTATCGGTAAACTTCCAGTATTGAATCAGCGTACCTTGGCTACCAGACAATTCTATTCGGGTTATTATTAATGCTAATGTACGCATTACTGTCACACGTAGAATCTGGAATATTTCTGTAAATCCTTTAACTGATGGCTTCTGCGTCTTTTCCAGAAAAATGAGAAATTACTGGCTTTTTTTC
>NZ_JBHFKV010000152.1:0-810 GCF_042879355.1 Photorhabdus sp. RM71S
ACCCAATTTTTGCACGAGTGTTCCCTGTATCGGGACAACCGCTATCCCTTCTACCACGTCATAACCAACATCATTATTTCCAGGCCGTGAAAAGCTGTCGTCATCTTCCCACGCTCCCGTATTAATCCGTGTGATGCCGAACCGGTCAGTCAGTGCAGCCATCACGACTTCGGCTTTGCGCGGATGTAGTGCCAGCGGGGTGTTAAATAGCCGTTGGGCCAAATGGGGTAAATTCATTACTCTACCTTTGGATCTTGAATGGTTTTATCAGCGGGAACATCCAGTTGCGCCCATGATGGCGGAGTCAAACCGCGTTCTTCGAATGCATCAAGTTCACGCTTACGCTGATCGAGCATCTCTTCCCAGTCTTCACCCGCGTTCTCTGCTGCCTCCATCTCAAGAGTAGAAAGCCCGGCATCCATACCCAAGATAGCGCCCTTCTTCTCCGCAACAGGATCTACCCATCCACGACCCGGCCCCATCCACTGCGCCCGGCAATAAGCCGCCCGTGCTTCTAAGAAATCAGGCGCACCAGCCGGTAACGGTAAATCTTCTATGTCGTGAATTTCTTCAATAAACGCGGTCAGAATGGGTTGAGCAAAGCCGATTGAGAAATCAGCGCGGCGCCGGGTTAAGGTTTTCCATGCCTCTAACATGGCAGAACGCGCTGAACTGTAGTTCACATCAGACCAATCTTGTGTCACTTGTTGAGTTGAAAGGCCGGTAGCCGCAGCGATATTACGTAATGCCGCACTTTCAAAGCCTTCAAAGTTACTGTGCGGTCTCGCGGCATTGACAGTAGTGATTTTC
>NZ_JBHFKV010000153.1:0-810 GCF_042879355.1 Photorhabdus sp. RM71S
CCTGATTACCATCGAATCTCAGCTAGCTTGAGTAAATACTCAGGCATAGGTGCTGCTCGAATACATGAATAAATAAGCTGTTCGAATGTTCTTTTAAGGTTAAAGCGCCAATTGAACCTGAAACAGAATTCGGCAAGATAACGAGGTAAATACTTTTTGCTAATCGAATGATATGTTCCACGTATTGAATTTTTTACGTTACTTATCATTGTGTTAACCCACTGAAAGTAGGGCAGCTTAACACTCTGCGCTCCACCGCCAGTGACGAGGGGCAAATGGAAAGTCCCGGCTTGCTCAACCCCCCGAAAGCAAGCTAATCCATCTGAAATAACAAGGGATTTTGGTTTAAGGTGCGCTTTAGCCCAACGGGTAAGCTCCCCGGTCTTAAACCCTTTCACAACGCTGAAACGCATGAACATAGGGTGGCCCTCTTCATTCATTGAAACCGCCGCAACGAAAGGGCATTTCCCTTTTGCTCCTCGCCCTCGGGGGCCGTGCTGAGCCCCGCCCCAGTATGCGTCATCAAGCTGAATAAATCCGCCGAGAGGCTTTTCGTCATCCTGTTCTTTCATCGCTTTCATTAGCTTGTGTTTCATACGCCACGCGGCGTTGTAGGAAATGCCCAGTTGACGTGACAATTCAAGTACAGAAATCCCATTTTTCTCCTGAGTCATGAGATAAATCGCCAAAAACCACACGGTTAAAGGTAATTTTGACGCAGAAAACACTGTGCCGGCCGTCAAAGATGTCTGATGATGGCATTGATTGCACTGATAAAGGAGACGAGATTTTAACTGGCAATACTTATCA
>NZ_JBHFKV010000154.1:0-775 GCF_042879355.1 Photorhabdus sp. RM71S
GCGGCCCAAAAAGCCATGAGATTCAAAATCCGTAAGTTGAAGATCCGAATGCGGACAGAACTGAACCTGATACAACTGGCAAACTGGCTAAACCCCATAATCAATGGCTGGCTGAATTATTATGGGCAATTTTGCCGGTCGGAACTGTATAAGGTCTTCAGGCAACTCAACAAAGCGCTGGTGCGCTGGGCCAGGCGAAAGTTCAAGGCACTGAGCAGACACAAAACTCAAGCCTCAAAACTGCTTCAAAGGATCGCAAAGCAGCATAAGGGGCTGTTTGCCCATTGGCGGGCAGGAATGACAGGCGTGTTTGCCTGATGGGAGCGGTATGAGTCGAGAGGCTCACGTACCGTTCTGCGAGAGGCTGCGGGGGTAGTTCCCGTGGTCTACTCAACCCGTGAATGACCAATTGAAAAATATCTCTCAGATAGAACATTCAAGGCATCGGAGCATTGTCGGCTTTTTGTTGGAGGTGGTATCAGGCTTAATTGCTTATACGTTCCAACCGAAAAAGCCGAGCTTAGGTTTACGTGCTCAGGAAATCGCAATGCTTAAGCAGAGTTGAGGTTGAATAATAAAGCCGCGCAAGGTGATTTTTCGGCTACTGCGCCCAAGGTCTTCAATCCACGCCGTATCACGATAAGGATATTCATGCACAGCCTGGCGTCTGCCGAAAACGCTTTCACCTGAAACCACGGCAAAGGGTACACCCCGAAATGATGCCGGGTGTAGATGTTCAGACCACTTCCATCCCTGATCTTTCCCCAAAAATGAT
>NZ_JBHFKV010000155.1:0-763 GCF_042879355.1 Photorhabdus sp. RM71S
GATGACGCCTAGTACCCTCACGTTTGCTGAAAAAATGGACATGGCTCAACGACTGATCGGCGAGGCTACTGAGAATGGCACTACTGGACACAAGACTGGACTCAAGCCCATTAGTGAGATTGCTGATCGTTGGTTTGAAAAACTTGAGGCACGGTTTAACAATCCAGAATTGCACAGGGGGTTGAAAACTGGATTTCGGGATTTTGATGAAATACTCGCTCCCAAATACATTGTTAACGGTTCTCTGTTTGTGATTGGCGCACGCCCAAAGATGGGAAAAACCACAGTATTAACTGAGATGGCAAAAAATGTCGCCAGGAGCGGTCAGCCCGTTTTGCTGTTCAGTATGGAAATGACGGACGAGCAACTATTCGAGCGGATGGTGAGTCAGAAATCAGGACTAAATTCTGATGTGTTCTATGGTGGCACTGATGACGATTATGAGTGGGCTCTACTCTGTCAGGCAATCGGTGAGCTGAAAGATACTCCTAATGTCTGGATTGATGATACTCCTGGAATGTCATTCGCTCATATCCAGTCACAGTGTCGTAAAATCAAGCGTAAAGTTGGGAAGATAGGTTTTATCGGTGTTGACTATCTAACACTGATGAAGACTGAGAAAGCGGATCGGAATGATATTGCGTATGGCAACATCACAAAGGGCCTCAAGATACTGGCAAAAGAACTCGACACTGTTGTTGTTCTGCTAACTCAGCTTAACAGGAATATTGAGGAACGCGCCAACAAACGCCCAATGCCATCT
>NZ_JBHFKV010000156.1:0-752 GCF_042879355.1 Photorhabdus sp. RM71S
AATAATCTTGAATGGTGTACCAACGAGCAAAATCTAAAACATGCATGGAAAACAGGGTTGTGTGATAACCAGAAATCACCAGTAGTTTCTATGGATAAATCAGGATTTGGATTTTGGTATCCATCTATGCAATCAACAAGATTTTACGGTTGCAATCCATCACTGGTGCATAACTCAATAAGTGGAAAGCAGAAAACTCATAGGGGTATGAGTTGGAGTTACGCCGACTGACAACGCCAGCCGATTGTGAATATATGAAATTAAAACAGGAGCAAGATAGATGAAATGACACGTCAAACATCACAGACTCAGAGAGTCATCAATAATTTAATCTATAAGGTCCCGTCTAATAAATCAAAGCCAATCCCGACTGAATCAGAAGTTAAAACGTTTGATTACGTTTATAAACTATTGCGTGCCAAATGGGATCGGAGGAGAAATAGAAATGAAAAAACCAGCGAGGCGGAAATGTAAAATATGCTGTGAGTGGTTTATGCCGAAATACTCGAATATATGGTGGTGTAACCCGGACCACGGCGCAGAATTAGCAATTAAGAAACGAAACAGAGACAGGGAAAAAGCAGAGCAGGCACTTAAAAAGAAACGTCAGCAAGAATTAGCAGAACAGAAAGATAAACTCAAAGCCCGTAAATTAGCAGTCAAGCACATATCATATTTCAAGAATCAAGCGCAACAGGCATTTAATGCATTTATCAGAGAAAGAGATAAAGACCTTCCGTGTATTAGCTGTG
>NZ_JBHFKV010000157.1:0-748 GCF_042879355.1 Photorhabdus sp. RM71S
GGTTTCTAATTTTTCACTGATGATTTCATGATCTGCGAACTCCAAACCGTTATCGAACGTGATGGTCTTAACCTTTTGTTTTAACGGAAATAATACTTTCACTGCCGCTTTCGCGACTTCTGAAGCTCGCTTGCTATCAAGTTTAACGATAATTGTATACAGCGTCTTGCGGTCAACCAATGTTAATAAGACACTTTTTTTTCCTTTCCCTATTATCGTATCTCCTTCCCAGTCGCCAATACGTTCTTTTTTATCAACAATTTCCGGGCGTTCATCAATACTGACCCGGTTTTTAATTTTGCCTCTTCTTTCATAGCTACCATAACGTTTACGATAGGGTTTTCTGGCAATTCGCAGATGTTGCCATAAATCACCCCCCTCTATTTTATCTTTATAAATCAGTCTATAAATTGTCTCATGATGCAAAGATATCCCTTTATGTTGCTTTAAATAATCAGCCACCTGTTCAGGACTTAAGTCTTTCCAAATTAACCGTTTTATCCATTTTTTTACTTCCGGCGTTATTTTCACGGCTTTCTTAGCAAAATGACGACGAGCCAATACCTTCAAATGAGCCTGTTCAGGGCAGTATGTCTGGACTTCTTGATTTCTCTTCAATTCTCTGCTGATGGTCGACGGGCTTCGCTTAAGTGACTCAGCAATGAAAAGCTGTGAAAAACCCGCTTCTCTTAAACTGGAAATCTGGTATCTTTCTGTTTCGGTCAGTTGTGTATAGGCCATAGTGCAT
>NZ_JBHFKV010000158.1:0-743 GCF_042879355.1 Photorhabdus sp. RM71S
CCGGGCGTTGCTGCGCTGTCGCCGTCTCTTTCACCATCGCTTGTATCAGCAGTAACAGTTTTCGGGTCTGGGGCGACATTTCATCCAGCGTGCGGCCTAATATCTCATGGGACAGCCGGTTTGCTAAGCTAATATCGTCTTGGGTCACCTCGATATATTCAAGCCGTTTGCCCCGGTGTTCCGCGGTCTTCACCTCGCGCTGGTGCTGATGCAGCAGGGCGATACTTTGTATCAGGGTAAGATATTTCATGTGGTCGCGTCGGGTGCGGGTTTTATCGCTCATGAACGTTAACTGTGAGGCATAAGGGTTAACGACATTCAGCGGGCGTAACAGCCGCTGGGCGTTTTGATGCAGTTCGGTGATATAGGCTTTCTCATTCTCGGCCAGTAAACCTTCGAGGGTCTGCTTATGGCGCTGCAACGCGTGGATAGCTTCGGTCTGTTCCCGCGATTCGTTCACCGTCAGCACCAGACAGCGGTTTAGCAGCTCTTCATCGACATCAATCGCGGTGGTGGTGAGCATCAGCATTACCGGGCCTTTTACCGTGTACTGTTTAGTGACCAGATTGCCGCTGGCGTCATCTTTACCGGTGCTGGCAATGGTCAGTTCGCCGTCGCTTTGCAACAGCTTAAGCGCATAGGCGGCCTGCCGTACCCCTTCCTCTTCGGCAATGGCTAAGATTTTATGCTGGAGATTGGTTTCGCCCAGATAGAACAGGCTCTGGCCGGTCATGGCGCTGTAT
>NZ_JBHFKV010000159.1:0-739 GCF_042879355.1 Photorhabdus sp. RM71S
AGATGCATCGCGACGGCAAGGGAGAGAATCCCCGGGAGCATAGCAAACTATGTGACCGGGGTGAGCGAGTGCAGCCAACAAAGAGGCAACTTGAAAGATAACGGGTATATAAGGAAAAATCGGAAGATAATGAGTGATAACGACAAACCCCGTTACTTTCAACGAGGTTTGTCAGCAGTCTGTAGGGGCCAACGGCCCCTTGTTTTTAATCATCTAACTTTCTTTGATACCTAACTTGCCTGCCAAATACAGTTCTTATGTATCGAGACATCGCATCATAATCACCTCGCCTTAACCAGTCATTGATTCTGAATGGCAAGTCTGGATTAAATGTTTTTTTGTGGAGCTGTGAAACAAAAGCCCGACCAGCAGAAGACAAAGCGTACTCACGCCTTCCATTCTCCCCATGTACGGATAATGCTCCACGTTGTATTGCGCTCTCCAAGATAGCAGCTCTAGACATAGGAGACCCCACACCTTGACACCAATCTCCTTTGTATTTCCCTGAACCTTTCCATTTATTCCATCAAGCAGATTATTTCGCTTGCGCTTATTGGTTTTGGCTCACTAGCCAACATACAAATTAACATCAGCTCATATTTTGAAATAAGTGGTGATGCAGTCAATCCGTAAGCGTACGGGGAACCCCACCTAGCCAGCGGGAATTCACTGATTAAAATAGTGTCACCTATTCTTATGATGGAAAAACCCCATGAGCCAATCCCGGTTTACGCAAGCT
>NZ_JBHFKV010000160.1:0-732 GCF_042879355.1 Photorhabdus sp. RM71S
ATGGGCTTGAGTCCAGTCTTGTGTCCAGTAGTGCCATTCTCAGTAGCCTCGCCGATCAGTCGTTGAGCCATGTCCATTTTTTCAGCAAACGTGAGGGTACTAGGCGTCATCAACAATCGCTGAATTTCATTGGTTTTCTCAATAGCGTAACGCTCTGCGGCTGTCTCGCGTATCTGCCTGGCATAAGCGACTATGTTCGCCGCGCTGGGAGTGTTCTTGGCAACCTCAGCCAGATACGCAAATCCACCCGATTGATCTGATTTACCCGCACGTTTCAGGCTGTCATCCACAGTAATAATATCTATTGCCTGGTTCTTGCTGTTCATTGTCCGCATTTCAGCGAAAATGAATTTATGCCATGCCATGTAGAACAAGTCAGCTTTGAGCATGGAGAATACATACTGTGAATTGTCGCTCTGGGGGTCTAGCAGTAATGCGCCAATGACGCTCTGCTCCGCTTCGGTGCTGTGGGGTACTTGATTAATGCTGTTTACGGTCATTCGCTCTGTCCTCTTTGACGGATACGTAACATTGGTCGGTGATTAAATAATCCAGGTTTTTCTTGCGCCAGTAGCCGCCTTTGCCATTCGGCCTCTCTTCTGTCATCCATGTGCAGTGCTCGGCAATGTAACCCAGATAGCCTTTCCAGTTCTCCAGAGTAAACGGCCTCTGGTGCTTGGTCTGGTATTCCTTGTTAGCTCGTTGCCAGAACGTGCGCATCTTGGATTTTCT
>NZ_JBHFKV010000161.1:0-729 GCF_042879355.1 Photorhabdus sp. RM71S
AATCATAACCACCCGCATAGCGGGTGGTTTGCTCTAGCCCTATAAGGGCATGTTACCGACTGCGCCTAAATGACGCGGCTTTCTCTTCGTTCAAGCTAAGTGTCTTTGCTGCTTTGGCTTACCCCTTGAAGGGGTCGTTATACTCTTGTGTACTTAGTTTATCCTGAAGTAAATCTGACTTTTCTTGCTCTCTGATATATTTACGGATTGTCACTTCATTCAACCCCACTGTGCTGACGTAGTAACCTTCCGACCAAAACTTCCGGTTGCCAAATTTGTATTTTAAATTGGCATGTTTGTCAAATATCATCAACGCGCTTTTACCTTTTAAGTATCCCATAAAACTTGAGACACTGATTTTCGGGGGAATACTCACGAGCATATGTACATGATCTGGCATTAGATGTCCTTCGATTATTTCAACGCCTTTGTACTTACAAAGGTCTCGTAAGATCCCACCTATACTTGAACGTATACTGGCAAAAATGACTTTTCGTCTATATTTTGGCGAAAAGACGATATGGTACTTGCACAGCCACTTTGTATGGGCTGAGCTTTGTGCTTTAATTCCCATAAACACCTTTCCTTATTGAAGTTACGTATATTAGCTTGAACATCTATATCGTAACGGAAAGGTGTTTTTCTTGGTATAACCCTTGGCCTCCACCCGCATAGCGGGGGGTTTTATGTTTAAGAAGCTTACGCTACTTAAACTGGCTAAAGCCATAA
>NZ_JBHFKV010000162.1:0-727 GCF_042879355.1 Photorhabdus sp. RM71S
CTGCGCCGCTGACGCGGGTTGGCCGGGTGCGGGCCGGCGAGGCCCGCCGGTGAAGCTTTTCCGCAGGGAAGCCCCTGGGGGCTGCACGGGGCGGAGATGGCGAGCACGGCAACGAGCGAGGAGCCTGCGACTGCGAGCCGGGCGCAGCCAGTGCAGCGGGGTTGGGGCGGGGGCCATAAACTGCGCCAGCTTGCTGGCCTGCCTTCAGGGCTGTTGACCTTGACGGGCTGACCGGCCACGGTTTCAGGCGGGTTTGGGCACCGGAGCCGCCACGGACGGCGGCGACTGCGGCGGTGGATTTTAGCACTGATACTGACAGCAGCGGGTGAGCGAGCGAACCCGGTGCGCCTCTGGGGCTGAGAAGCTCAACCCGGCGGCCAGTCGCTCACCGGGGGTAAGGTAACCGCGCAGCGCCCTTGGGTGGGCGGCGCCGACATAATGTTTCGTTAAGCGTGGCGGGCCGTTCAGGCCCATTGCGCTTAATGCCACATTATGTTCAATGGCGGCTGACCGGCAACGATTGTGACAGAGAACGCCGAAGTTCAGCGCCGGGCGGGCGGCATTTACCGCCGGGCACGCCGATGGTAGGGAGGCAGTCCGTGCGCAGGGACGCGCGCGGTCTGCCTTTCACTGCACCCCACACGCTCACAGGGAACCGGCTAACATTCAAGATTGTCCGGCTGCTGGGTGCGGTCAGTTCGGCTGTTTACTGTCCGGCTTGTCGCTA
>NZ_JBHFKV010000163.1:0-681 GCF_042879355.1 Photorhabdus sp. RM71S
GCATCTAAACCCGGTAATACTCGCCCACCCGCTTTATTCCACTCCATGAACTGATTCGCCGCACCCTTATAATCACCAGCGTTGAGCTTTTTAAGTAAAGTAGAACGGACGAAAGCACTAGCGCCACAGTTGAATATGAATGAGCAAAGCGCATCAAACTGGCCCTGAGTCAGCGGCACTTTGACTGAGTTTTCCAAAGTAATGTAAACCGGGGCCAAATCATCAAGTAAGAATTGTTCGGCCTGCCGTTCTGTGATTGCATCACCTGGCTTTACTCCGTGAGTGTGACCGTAACCGATAGTCCAAACTCTTGCAGGGCAAAGGTACGCAGTTAGACTGCAACCCTCATAAATTTTGAGTTCCGCTAAACCGTGTTCACTGATTTGCATCTGATACCCCTGCTCTTTTCTCTGCTGATCTACGCAGTAATTGACCAATAAAATCTGTGCCAAGATAGCCAATCACCACACTACCGATGTAGGCCAAATCAGGATTCAGACCAAAAAGATTTAAAATGTCACGAATGAACCACGCGAACATGGCACACATAAAGGCATCAATTGAGACACGCAGCCATCCCCCGCCGTTATAGCGACCCCTGAGAAAAGCCATTGTCCCCGATAGTATTGCACCTATACCCTGTTCTTTGACTGATAGCAGCCATAACCATAGCTGCACCCA
>NZ_JBHFKV010000164.1:0-671 GCF_042879355.1 Photorhabdus sp. RM71S
GGTTCAGACAAATGGCCGCTAAAAGTTGCAGCAGGGGCAACAAACACGCAGCCGTCTGATGATATTGAAGCCTGGCAAACGTTAATTCTGAAAGAGTCCGGCGCAGTACCTACTGATTTGGTTTTTACAACATCATCGTGGAAAGCATTTCGGTTAGATACCAGCATTAAAGATACTGCGATAACTTTCCCATCATTGAACCCATTTGGTAACCAGGTGAATATCGGTCCAACAGTTCAAAAAGGGGCTGTATTTAAGGGGATTTGGGGCAACTTTAATCTCTGGTTGTACAACGACTGGTTTATTGACCCTGTTGATAATGTTGAAAAACCCATGATACCCGATGGTACGGTTATCATGTCAGGTGCGGACTTAATGGGAACACGGGCTTTCGGACTCATTCTTGATCCAGATTTTATCTACGGACCTTTGGCTTATGCGCCAAAAAGTTGGGTGAATCCCGATCCGGCGCAACGTTATATCATGGTGCAATCCTCTCCTTTAGTTATCCCAAGCCGGGTTAATGCGGCATTGTGTGCAACGGTGGTGTGATATGGCAAAAAATAAACAGCAAGAAACTGAAAACGAACTGGGCGGCTTGCCGCCTGAATTAATGGTTGACGGCCAGGAGTCAGCTTCTCAGATAGAAACGGTGGAAGAAGATCCCACTG
>NZ_JBHFKV010000165.1:0-640 GCF_042879355.1 Photorhabdus sp. RM71S
AATATCTAATAGGTCATGGGTTAATTACTGGCAGAGTAAGCAAAGAATTAGTAAACCCAAACTCGATAAAAATAACATCTAAAGGAATTGACTTTCTCAGCGATGATGGCGGCTTGGGTGCTATTTTGAATGTAACGGTAGTGAAATTTCATGACGATACAATAGAAAAAATAGCCCAATTTATAGAGTCGTCTGCTCTCCCCAAACAGGATAAAGAATCCTTTTTGAAGCAACTTCGAACCCTTCCCGCAGACGGAATAAAACATTTGATGACAAAGCTAATCGACCTTGGTCTGGCTCAAGGTCCTGCCGCATTTCAACTAATTTCATCAGCGTTCCAGTCTTAGAGAATTCATCATCATCTCTTAATTTTGTAAATCGCCCATAACCCATTTCTTTTGACAGGAGAACCCAAAAGTCCTCCTGTTCATCGGTGTGTATGAAAAAACCATTTTTGTGAAAGTAAGCGCTGTATATCGTTACAGATAGCTCACCCATTCCATTAATATACATGCCAGCCTCTCTGCTTATCTCTTTCCCTTAAATAAAAAGGCCGCACTGGGCGACCGGATTGAATTTATGCCTGCTTTGTTAACCCACTCAGGCGGCGCGGGCTTCCTGCTTTCCACAGTCAAGAAAA
>NZ_JBHFKV010000166.1:0-638 GCF_042879355.1 Photorhabdus sp. RM71S
TTAACCTGAACTCTGGATAAAAAAATGGAACTAAGTGCCTGTTCCAAGATCAAAATTTTCGACCAAGAAAAAAACGATCTTATTAGGAACAGGCATGGATAAACTAGTTGAACTCTTCTGCGATGTCGATGATTTTTGTCGTGTATTCATTCCACTCTGGGAACAACAGTGTATCGAGGAAGGACATCGTCAACGCAGACGTCATGGCCGCATGAGTGCCAGCGAGATTATGACCATTGTGATTGCTTTTCATATGTCACATTATCGCGATTTCAAAAATTTCTACTTTGGACTAGTCCGACGATACCATCAACAAGACTTTCCCACCCTGCTCAGCTATACCCGGTTCTTAGGCGTCGTTTCCTCAGTTTTAGGACCGCTTTGTAGCTATTTGACGCAGGTGAAAGGGAAACCCACGGGACTCGCTTTTGTCGATTCCACAAGTATTCGTGTTTGTCATAACATTCGTATCCCTCGCCATAAGGTGTTTGACGGCATAGCGAAACGAGGAAAAGGGTCAATGGGAGGGTTTTTCGGTTTTAAGCTGCATCTGATAGTCAATCATCAGGGAGAAATTGTGTCAGCCAAACTCACTCCGGGTAATGTCGATGATCGGGAGCCTGTCCGTGAGTTAGCAA
>NZ_JBHFKV010000167.1:0-637 GCF_042879355.1 Photorhabdus sp. RM71S
TTTCAGGTTATAGAATGGGAAGATAAATAATGAACAAATATCACCCCGAAACATCATTTGATTACGGCAAATATGGCGTCATTGTCATCACTGAGGCAGCGAACAGCAAAACCATGAGCTATGCGGAGGCATTGGTATCGTTGGACGCGGGTCAATATGACCATGATTTATTACTGGGCTTTGAATTGATAGCAGCTATTTCTCAGGGCTGGAAAGCAGGCTTCCATGCGCCGACCAGCGATCAACGGTTGATGTTGTGGCGGTGGATTGTGTCAGCCTCGTTTGTGCGAGAGCAAATAGACAGAAACGGTACTCGTGAAGTTGATAACGACAAAGGCGGCACCGATACCGCGGCGATTTACGTTAATGGTGTATCTGCAATCACGGTCTACCCATTAGTAGAGCGCGTGATGTTAGCAACCCATATTGAGGGGTTCGCCTTTGAGCGGTCCGGTAGCGAAGACGGGGCGGATATGGCGGTCAGAATGTACATGGATTTTATCAATATGCAGCCAGAGAACGGCAATTGGCTATCTGAGAAAGGGCGCGAGGGGCTTTCTATCTTGCATGATGAATTAATCAAATCGGCAGAGTCTGGCGAGTTTGACTCTATGCCCGTCTTTCATTGACAGGAGAC
>NZ_JBHFKV010000168.1:0-633 GCF_042879355.1 Photorhabdus sp. RM71S
GCTTTCAGGTGCTGTAATTCGGCTTCGGGAATGCGGGCCATATCGTTAATCCTTTAAAAAATACGTCAAGGTCTATATTGACCTATTTTAAACAGGACATTAGAATGCTTTCAAGAATTAATTTTCAGGAGGGGATTTAGCATGTGGAACAAACAACTAACTTGGCTATGTTTGTCCATGACTGATTTTGGTAAAAACCTCTCATCTATTCGTAAATCAAGGCAGTTAACACAACTGAAACTGGCGGACCTGTTGGATATTCAGCCTCGTATGGTGGGGCGCTGGGAACAGGGGAAAGCCAAGCCTCAGTTTGATTACATCATCAAGCTGGCGCAGATATTAGAGGTCAGTATTGACCATCTGTTATTGGGTGATAAAGGCAGTGCCGCCCCGGAGTTTGATATCAAAAACAAGCGGCTAAAAGAGTTGTGTAAACAGGCCGATGCATTGAAGCCGGAAGATCAGGAAGTGATTTGTCATTTTCTGGATATGGCTATCACGCAAGACAAGATAAAGCAGGTGATTAAGCGATAATCTGTTGATATTTAGCGCGGGGATAACGGGCTGGCACCCGTTACCGCCGCTCACCACAGCAACTATAGGAGTAGTGACTATGGCTAAGGCGCATTCTAA
>NZ_JBHFKV010000169.1:0-627 GCF_042879355.1 Photorhabdus sp. RM71S
CGGTCAGTTGTGTATAGGCCATAGTGCATTTTCCTTTGGCGAGAAAGATGCCTACTATAGCAACTGACCGCCCTTCTGAAAAATTGCACTTATTAGTCGAATCTGCCAAGGGTAATTATTAGTTGGTATGGCAGAGGTTAACCATTTTAGGTATTGGCGCGATTTTATTTGGTTTTAGGAATATCAGGGATGAGGTTATTTGGCTATTTTTCTTTCATCGATTAATTGATGATCAAAAGAGTGAATAGAGAAGATCGTGTTGAGCCTATGGTTTGCTTTTTTGAAGGATAAATGAAACACAAGGGGAGCAACCATAAGCCCTTCATTAATTCAAGGATTTATACCCGTTATCTTTCAGGTTGCCTCTTTGTTGGCTGTACTCACTCACCCCGGTCGCAGAGTTATCTATGCTCCCGGGGATTCACTCCCTTGCCGCCGCGATGCATCTTGAAATCCATAGGGTATAAATAAGAACAAAAATGCCGATTTTGAATATCGGCATTTTGCTGTATGAAGAGAAGATTAATTTAATGCTTTAACGCTTCAATTTTATCCCGGCTCAGTCCGGTACTGGTGACAATAATATCCAGGCTGACGCCATGCCGTAATAAGGCTTGAGCCGTTTCC
>NZ_JBHFKV010000170.1:0-605 GCF_042879355.1 Photorhabdus sp. RM71S
ATAATAGTGTCTGGAATACTGGAAGTGAATTTTCCATTTTATTTCCCATTTAATGAGAGCTTAATTCGTGTCAGCAAAATTTTCCATTGGTGTCATTATTGGTGGGGCCATCAGTGGTGCGTTCAGTTCTGCCATGTCCGGTACACGTCGTACACTGGGAGCGCTGGGAGAAACGACACGGCGACTTGAGAACAGACAACAAGTACTGAACCGTGCTATTGAACGTTACGGTCAGCTTGGTTCCCGCAGTGCTCAGAGTTTGAATAGTGATCTGCAACGTGTTAGCCGAACGCTGGAGCAGTTGAACCGTCAGCAACAGCGCTTACAGTCTGCTGCTATCATGAGTGATGCAGCCAAAGCGAATCGTATGGCGCTATATGCACAGGGAGCCGAAACTTATGCATTAACTCGCACGATATCCTCTCCCGTTGTTCAGTCCGTAACAAAGTATGCCTCTTTTGAATCAGGATTAAGGGATATAGCTGTCACAGGCAATCTGTCTCCGAAAGAAGAACAAAAAATCGGAATCATCTTGCGCCAGAACGCCAAGCAAACAAACCAATTACAAGAAACCCTGCTGGAAGGTGTTGGTACATTAGTTGCCG
>NZ_JBHFKV010000171.1:0-603 GCF_042879355.1 Photorhabdus sp. RM71S
CATGGTTTAGCTTTTGGGTTTAATCGGTATAAGGTTTTAACCGTGTGTTTTTACCCTTTTTCACACCTGTTTTTTTATTGAGTTTAATCATCATGGTATGTCGGTGTTTTATGCTCAGTAAGCATTAATCATATTCGTCTTAAGCATTAACAAAACCGATTTTTATTTCTTATTTTTTCACTGATGGTTTTATGATGGGCAGTTTTTAAGTTGTTATTAAAAGCCATGGTTTAGCTTTTGGGTTTAATCGGTATAAGGTTTTAACCGTGTGTTTTTACCCTTTTTCACACCTGTTTTTTTATTGAGTTTAATCATCATGGTATGTCGGTGTTTTATGCTCAGTAAGCATTAATCATATTCGTCTTAAGCATTAACAAAACCGATTTTTATTTCTTATTTTTTCACTGATGGTTTTATGATGGGCAGTTTTTAAGTTGTTATTAAAAGCCATGGTTTAGCTTTTGGGTTTAATCGGTATAAGGTTTTAACCGTGTGTTTTTACCCTTTTTCACACCTGTTTTTTTATTGAGTTTAATCATCATGGTATGTCGGTGTTTTATGCTCAGTAAGCATTAATCATATTCGTCTTAAGCATTAACAAAA
>NZ_JBHFKV010000172.1:0-599 GCF_042879355.1 Photorhabdus sp. RM71S
ATTTCATGATAAAAACATCGTTTTCTCAGATGCTCGTCGTGCATCTAAACCCGGTAATACTCGCCCACCCGCTTTATTCCACTCCATGAACTGATTCGCCGCACCCTTATAGTCACCCGTATTGAGTTTCTTAAGCAAAGTAGAACGGACGAAAGCGCCAGCGCCACAATTGAAGATAAACGAGCAAAGAGCATCAAACTGGCCCTGAGTTAGTGGCACTTTGACTGAGTTTTCCAAAGTAATGTAAACCGGGGCCAAATCATCAAGTAAGAATTGTTCGGCCTGCCGTTCTGTGATTGCATCGCCTGGCTTTACTCTGTGAGTGTGACCGTAACCGATAGTCCAAACTCTTGCAGGGCAAAGGTATGCAGTTAGACTGCAACCCTCATAAATTTTGAGTTCCGCTAAACCGTGTTCACTGATTTGCATCTGATACCCCCGCTCTTTTCTCTGCTGATTTACGAAGTAATTGACCAATGAAATCCGTACCAAGATAGCCAATCACCACACTACCGATGTAGGCCAAATCAGGATTCAGACCAAAAAGATTTAAAATGTCACGAATGAACCACGCGAACATGGCACACATAAAGGCATCA
>NZ_JBHFKV010000173.1:0-593 GCF_042879355.1 Photorhabdus sp. RM71S
AACAAATACGCCGTACTGTCCAAAGAAACCAGCGCACAGACCGGGCGATTTCGTTCGTTCGCCTATCAAGACGGCATGATGGATGCCATTACAGACCCGACTGTTACTTATGTTTCAGTGATGAAATCGGCGCGTGTCGGGTATACAAAAATACTGGATCACGTTGTCGGTTATTATCTGGCGCATGACCCTTCTCCGATACTCGTTGTTCAGCCCCGCGTAGAAGATGCGGAGGACTACAGTAAAACCGAAATTGCGCCGATGCTGCGTGATACTCCGGTGTTAGCAGAGATATCTGGTGACCCCAAAGCCAAAAATAGCAACCAGACTATCCTGAAAAAGACGTTCTTGAATGGCTCGAATCTGACATTAGTCGGGGCGAACAGTCCGGGCGGGTTTCGTCGTATCACATGCAGGATCATCTTATTTGATGAAGTGGATGGCTACCCATCAGGTGGTGCCGGTGTCGAGGGTGACCAAATCGCACTAGGTACAAAACGTTCAGAAACATTTTGGAACCGCAAAATCGTATTGGGTTCAACCCCGACTGTAAAAGGCGCCAGCCGTATTGAAAAGTCATTTGGCGATAGTGA
>NZ_JBHFKV010000174.1:0-589 GCF_042879355.1 Photorhabdus sp. RM71S
CGCACTAGGTACAAAACGTTCAGAAACATTTTGGAACCGCAAAATCGTATTGGGTTCAACCCCGACTGTAAAAGGCGCCAGCCGTATTGAAAAGTCATTTGGCGATAGTGACCAGCGTTATTACTACGTCCCATGCCCTCACTGTAATGAATATCAGGTTCTTGAATGGGGCGGCCCAGATACTCCTTACGGCATAAAATGGGACAAAGACGAACACGGGGAAGGGATACCGGATACCGCTTATTACGTTTGTCGTCATAACGGATGCGTGATCCATCATAACGAAAAAGCCGGCCTGGTAAAGCGTGGCGAATGGCGGGCAACCAAACCATTTAAAGGTCATGCCGGATTTCATATCTGGGCGGGTTACAGTCTGTTTCCTAACGCTGCGTGGAAATACTTAGTTGCTGAATGGCTGAGAGTGAAAAATGACCCGTTGATGCGTCAGACATTTATCAACCTGGTTCTGGGTGAACCCTATGAAGATCGGGGCGAGAAAGCATTGAGTGAAAGAAAACTCCTTGAGCGCTGTGAAGTCTTTGCTGCTGAGGTACCGGACGGCGTTGCGGTTCTGACGGCGGGTATTGAT
>NZ_JBHFKV010000175.1:0-577 GCF_042879355.1 Photorhabdus sp. RM71S
TTCGGTCAGTTGTGTATAGGCCATAGTGCATTTTCCTTTGGCGAGAAAGATGCCTACTATAGCAACTGACCGCCCTTCTGAAAAATTGCACTTATTAGTCGAATCTGCCCTATGAAAAATATGTAAAAGATAAAAAAAGTAAAAAAGCATTTCCTAATGGCATCAATTACAGTAAAGAAATGAACGCCTTTGACAATATATTGAATTTATTAGCGAAATATAATGTCGATGCTCTGTTTATTATGCAGCCATTAAACCCTTATGTATACACAGATACAAACGATTTTAAACCCGTTGAAAATATTATATCAGAGAAAATAAAATCTCATGGTATGGGATATTTAAATCTTATTGAAGAGCAATATCAGCCAGGAGTATTAACGGATATTATGCATATGGGGGAATATGGTTGGTTATTAACTGATAAAGCTATTGTGGAACATTTTGCGAAATGAAATATTTTATAAAGGGTAGATTCACATAATAAGTGCAACATCGTTAATCTGGAAGTAAACATGTTCGTATTCCCTTAAATAATTCATTCGGTGTTTTCCCACCCCGTGTTTTTCGGGGGCGA
>NZ_JBHFKV010000176.1:0-569 GCF_042879355.1 Photorhabdus sp. RM71S
GTCACTTGTTGAGTTGAAAGGCCGGTAGCCGCAGCGATATTACGTAATGCCGCACTTTCAAAGCCTTCAAAGTTACTGTGCGGTCTCGCGGCATTGACAGTAGTGATTTTCTCGCCGGGATACATAATCGGGATGCGTGCCCCGTTTTGTAGAGACAAGCGGCGGTCATTGTGAAACTCAACGCGTCCTTGTTGGTATGCGCCTAAATTCTCGTCTTCACTTTCACCCAAAGCCGCTTCTACAAGGGCCGGGTCATACGGGGACTCAATGTAAGCGCCGAAAATAGCATTCAGAATCGCAGCCTCAAGCTCCGACTGGTCATATTTAATGAGCATTTTTAGGCGCTGAACCACCGGCGTTAGAATACCGTTACCCCGATGTTGTGCTCCGCGTTCGTGATCATAATCATGAACCACATGCGGACGTCCCCACGCAGTTTCACGCGGTATACGTTCCCATGTCATGGTTTTTGCGCCGCTCCACCAGTCGCCAATATGGGCCTCTCGAATATGGTAAAACGTAGGGGCACCGTCATCGTCTATCTCTACACCGCCGCGAATATGTGGCAT
>NZ_JBHFKV010000177.1:0-568 GCF_042879355.1 Photorhabdus sp. RM71S
ATCTTGTTCAGCGTCTTTCTCCAGTCGGGCGGGTCTTGAACCATCCAAGCCGGTGCTGGAAGCGGTTTCAGACACTGGACACGTGGCTTTGACGAGCAACCGGCGACGACCAGCGGCAACATCATTGCGCAGCACATCAATTTCAGATTTGGCATTGGCTAGTTCCTTTGTATGCTGATTATCCAGTTCAGACAGGCGCTTTATTCTCTCCTGCTGATTAACGATTTCATTCTGTTGCGCTAGCAATGCATTCTGTAGCTTAATGCTTGTATTAAGCTGGTCTGTATATTTACTTCGATAGTGATAAGCAATAAGACAGACAAGTGCCAGCGCAATAACTGTATAAGCATGAGCGTTAAACTTCATAATACTGCCCTACAAAAGGGAAAAGGCTTTATCAATGACCTCATCGCTATAAGGTTGACTACCATTTTCCATGGTAATAATGGACTTAATCAGCTCTGTCATAAATACTTTATTAAATACATCAACAACCTGATCGCGAGTCACTCCCGTGTCTTTACATACGTGGTTAATATAGGCATCAGTATTATTTTCATTAGTGGGA
>NZ_JBHFKV010000178.1:0-563 GCF_042879355.1 Photorhabdus sp. RM71S
CTTCTTAACATCAACTTATCCCACAGAGATAACGCTTTTGCCTTCATGTTACTCCGGACATGAGTGATTAACGTTATTCCTTCTGCTTCCAGTTCATCGCACAGGGCCTGTGACAAATACCCTTTATCGCCATACAAACGCCCTGTTAACCCTTGTACCAGCGCTTTGACGGGATGACGATCATCTGTATTTCCTGAGGTCAATTTAACCGCTAAAAGTTCACCACAATCATTGATAACCAGATGAAGTTTAAAGCCATAAAACCAGCCTGTACTTGTTTTCCCTCGCTGTGCGACGCCCTCAAATACGCGATGACGGGGAATACGGAGATTGTGACAAACAGCAATTTTGGTTGAATCAATAAAGGCGATCCCCTGGGTTTGGGCCTTGCGTGACGAAAGAAAAGCACAGAGAGGAATGAGCGCCCTTTGTTTCAAGGTTAACATCCGGGAGTAGCTGACCAACCTGGGAAAATCGGCCTGAAGATAGTGTTTAACATGCTGAATATAAAACGTTTTAAAATCACGATAATGGCTCATGTGGAATAAAATGAGTATCGTCAT
>NZ_JBHFKV010000179.1:0-562 GCF_042879355.1 Photorhabdus sp. RM71S
CTTGACCGAGCTGTATTTACTCGCCCACGCTTTAGCAATATGCAGACAGTCATCGTACATCTTGCCCTTTCTGCTCGCTGATGAAGCTCTTCGATAGTGATCGACCGCTTTGTCACTTGCCATGCCTGAGATTGAATCGGAATAGCCCAGTTTCAATAAGTCGGCCTGGATGTTCTTAGCTATGAATTCTTGGGGGTTCATATGCAACCTCCTTTTTACCTCCCCCAACCAAACCGAGAGCCATCTGACTGATATCACCGATCAGCTTTTCAGCTTTATTGAGGGTAACTAAATCATCTTGTCGCTTTCTTAGTCTGCGACCTGCATCGGATGAATCTTCATCAGACGCCCTTTTTGCCAGAACAAGCATGTGTTGCAGTTGCTGGATGGTAAACCCAAATCCAGATTTAACCTCAAGTTCAGTCATGTGATCGAATACTTGAGCCTGTAACTCGTAACTGTAGCTCATTGCCATCAAACAGGATTCACGTTTGAAGAATCGGTAAATATCTCTTTCAACTTCCCCACCCGTGCCATTTATGAAAGTATCAACTGAAAAAAA
>NZ_JBHFKV010000180.1:0-559 GCF_042879355.1 Photorhabdus sp. RM71S
ATGTAGTCCTGCAACCCCAGAATCATTTACTCTGAGGTCTCTGAGGTGGCAGGGTGTTCATGAATACTGTTCCTTGGCCCAGTTTCTCCAGTCAAACCCACATTCACATTTACCAGCGCTATCCTGAAATTCAGCATCAAGACCACATGTCGGACAGCACGGTACTTCAACTGTTATTTTTGTTCCTACTGGCCAGCGCTGAACGTCAAACGTAATTTTGCCTGCGGTGTCAGATTCCATATCGCCGTCGCAATAGATCTCAATAAACGGATTGTGTGCATCGCAGTTCTCACCAGCATAAACATCTGCTTTTACTTCACCCCATGACGCTGTTTTGTACTTAAGTTCATTTGTTACCATCATTGCCCCTACACTCAGTCTTCATATAATCCCTCAGTCCAAGGAATTGGGCTTCGAGGGTTTCGAGTTCTCCGAGGAGACGTAAATAATCTTGTTCAGCGTCTTTCTCCAGTCGGGCGGGTCTTGAACCATCCAAGCCGGTGCTGGAAGCGGTTTCAGACACTGGACACGTGGCTTTGACGAGCAACCGGCGACGACC
>NZ_JBHFKV010000181.1:0-550 GCF_042879355.1 Photorhabdus sp. RM71S
GGCAATGGCTAAGATTTTATGCTGGAGATTGGTTTCGCCCAGATAGAACAGGCTCTGGCCGGTCATGGCGCTGTATTGCAACCGTTCTTCTTCCGGTATCAGATTGAGTACCGCATCCATCAGTGAACTTTTCCCGGCGGCGCTACTGCTCTGTATCAGCACGGCCAGCGGACGTTCTAGCTTGCGACTGACGGCAGCTAAGTAACCGGCCAGCAGGTTGGTGCTTTCCCCTACCACACCACAGGCGGCTAATTCAGCGGTGATACGCTCGCTCAGTTTCGGGTCTTGCAGCAGCGCCAGCGCCGCTGCCCGCTGGTCCTCGCTCAGTTCGGGAACTGGCGGGGTTTCGGTTTGTTCACTGACACCGGCCTGTTGACACTGTTCCAGTACCAGCAACACCTGCCCCAGCGCCCGGCGCAGGTCGCCTTCGGCCAGCCCGAGTTCGGTGGCGGCCAGCCGCGCATACCCGCCCCGGCTGCGGGCGCTCATCATGTCCACGCTGTCCGCGAACATCACGCCGCTGTCGGTATCAACGACCTGAACATTGACC
>NZ_JBHFKV010000182.1:0-540 GCF_042879355.1 Photorhabdus sp. RM71S
TCGGTCAGTTGTGTATAGGCCATAGTGCATTTTCCTTTGGCGAGAAAGATGCCTACTATAGCAACTGACCGCCCTTCTGAAAAATTGCACTTATTAGTCGAATCTGCCTTAATTAATTTATATGATAGAAACCACAATATATTACAAAGATAGCTTAGTTATTTAGGTAATGAAAAAACCACTTGTTGAAGTTAAAAAACAGACAGCAACGAATTGCTTGAAAATACATCACATCATTAGTTAATTACTCCTATTTAGTGCTTGTTGATTAATAAATTTAATATATTATACTTGCCAGCTTTTTACAGCTGACTGTAACTTTGAAGATGCAGACAGAAAAAGCGATTCAATAAATTACAAGTTAATAATTAAATTGGAAAATACATGGATAATAAGAACCTAAATTTTAATTCCAACGCTATATACCCTATGGATTTCAAGATGCATCGCGACGGCAAGGGAGTGAATCCCCGGGAGCATAGGTAACTATGTGACCGGGGTGAGCGAGTGCAGCCAACAAAGAGGCAACTTGAAAGATGA
>NZ_JBHFKV010000183.1:0-537 GCF_042879355.1 Photorhabdus sp. RM71S
CGAAGAAACATATCTGCTCATTGAGGTTTGATAATCGACGTCAGCTTCAGCGTATCTTTTGGCAATATCACCACGTCCCATTGAAGCTAGCCAGTTCCTCATATTGGTAGCTGCTTCACCTTCCGTTCCTGCACCTTCACGACCAACTTCCAAGCTGGCAATAATCTGTGAAACTGCCTCCTGACCGTATATTCCCTTACCAGCAAATTGCTGCGTCATTTCTGGAAAGTATTGGGCGAGATCTTTTAATTCAAAACGACCCGATTTAGCGCCGAAAACGGCTCGGTTAAAGGCTTCTTTTAGCGCTTGATCACCTTCAATTTTCAGGGACTCAAAGGATAGAGCCATTTTGGCTAAGTCATTAATATTAGCTTTGGATGCCGTGGCGACGCGGCCCAATAATCCACTCATATCGGTCGATTTCATGGGAGATTTTCCGGCGGCAACTAATGTACCAACACCTTCCAGCAGGGTTTCTTGTAATTGGTTTGTTTGCTTGGCGTTCTGGCGCAAGATGATTCCGATTTTTTGTTCTTC
>NZ_JBHFKV010000184.1:0-537 GCF_042879355.1 Photorhabdus sp. RM71S
AAGTTGCCTCTTTGTTGGCTGCACTCGCTCACCCCGGTCACATAGTTTGCTATGCTCCCGGGGATTCACTCCCTTGCCGTCGCGATGCATCTTGAAATCCATTGGGTATAGATCTATTTGTTGAGAAATATACGGTAAATGAAAAACACAAGCCTGATGATGTAATCAAACGTCAAGGTAGAATTATACCTGAGTACCTCCCCATTATTAGAATTGGTCACCATATTGCGCACGCATACAGTGCAGTTGGCACTTCTCCATTTTCAGAGTCTGCCGTGATTGTATGCGATGGCATGGGAGGAAGTATTGATAGTTGCCTAGATCATGACATAAGACTAGTTCCCAGCGATATAGCAAAATTATCTAAATCGGACTATATCGACTATTTTGAAAAGGAGAGCTACTATAAATTCTTTAATAATAATGTAAGGTAGATTCACATAATAAGTGCAACATCGTTAATCTGGAAGTAAACATGTTCGTATTCCCTTAAATAATTCATTCGGTGTTTTCCCACCCCGTGTTTTTCGGGGGCGA
>NZ_JBHFKV010000185.1:0-534 GCF_042879355.1 Photorhabdus sp. RM71S
AAGATGCATCGCGACGGCAAGGGAGTGAATCCCCGGGAGCATAGCAAACTATGTGACCGGGGTGAGCGAGTGCAGCCAACAAAGAGGCAACTTGAAAGATAACGGGTATAGAACATAGTGAGTATTGAATACCCAAAAATCTTTGCGATAGTATGTAGGAAGCGTTAGAATTAATTTTAATTAAGTAATCCTTATTCCGATTTTTAGGGGGTGTTGTATGAAACTTCAATCAGCACGTGATATTAAGCAAGTTCAGCATAAAATTTACGGTAACTACCTACGTCAGATTGAATCCGGTGAACGTGAATCGACGCAATTCATGCCTAAATCTGATCTTGGTCAATTACAACACTCAACCAAGCTGAAAAAGCAATTTAGTTTTGCTTAATATTTCAATTTAAGACAATATAAACCATCTTAATTTTACCTGATTACCATCGAATCTCAGCTAGCTTGAGTAAATACTCAGGCATAGGTGCTGCTCGAATACATGAATAAATAAGCTGTTCGAATGTTCTTTTAAGGTTAAAGCGC
>NZ_JBHFKV010000186.1:0-532 GCF_042879355.1 Photorhabdus sp. RM71S
GGCGTTAGTCATTGACGCGCTCAAACACAAGACCGATGCAGAAGCGCGGGTTTACTCCCCGCGTGACTGGTCAACAACGGAAGATATGTATCCTGTCATTCTTGTGCAGACACCAATTGACGTTAAACAGTCACTGGGACGTAACGCGCCCCAGTTCAACACCGTCACAACTGTGCGCATTACTGGAAGATTGCAGGAACTTGACAGCGAGGCTGAAGATGATGGCGCAGCTAAAGCCGAAGAATCACTTGAACGGTTACGTGAGCAGATAGAGCGGGCTGTTATCAACAGTTATGAACTCACTCGTCAGACTCAGCAGTTTTCCCAGGTTCGCTCAACAATCGATATTGATGCCAGCGGGGAAGGACATACAGCGCAATTATTGATGGAGCTGGATATTGAATATTACCAAGGTCCGGAAGATTTCTATGAAATCGAAGCGGCCGAACTGGACGAAATCGACGTCACAATCGCTATGCCTGACGGCACGCCAGAACCTCATTTCAGAATTCAGGAGTAATCCATGTTTGTA
>NZ_JBHFKV010000187.1:0-521 GCF_042879355.1 Photorhabdus sp. RM71S
GGTGGTTGAGCCGCCGTTTTTCCAGATAAGCCAGGGCTTCGGGGGCATTCAGCAGCGTATGATGGTAGAACCCGACGACCCGACTGAGCAGCGCCTGCCGTCCGGCGTCATCATCGGCCAGCATGGCGGGTTCATCCGGTTGCACCAGCGGCGCCACCGAGGGGTTATCTCCCAGTATCCCGCGCAACTGTTCCACGGCCCGGCGCAGACTTAAGCCTTTGGTTTTCATTACCCAGTCCAGCACGGAACCGCCGGCATCACAGCCAAAACAGTGATAAAGATTTTTTGCCGGTGAGATAACCATTGACGGGGTTTTCTCCTGATGGAACGGGCACAACAGCACGTAATCTTTGCCGCGTTTAAAGAGCTGTCGCCCCTGTTGCTCCACCACGGCGACTAAGGAGACGGCGGCTTTCAGGTGCTGTAATTCGGCTTCGGGAATGCGGGCCATATCGTTAATCCTTTAAAAAATACGTCAAGGTCTATATTGACCTATTTTAAACAGGACATTAGAATGCTTT
>NZ_JBHFKV010000188.1:0-519 GCF_042879355.1 Photorhabdus sp. RM71S
CATCATGAAACTAATCAGCTTAATAAAGCCAATTAAGGTTAACTACTTTGGCATTGAATTATCAGCCCCTCATTGGACTAAATTTATAGCAACGGATGAGTCTGGATTAGTATTTGCATGCAACATGCTTCCGCGCACTGAATTTAATTGTTATGAAAGGTGGGATTCTGATTCCCCGTCATTTCGAGACGAAATTATTGCTGTAGTTGATTTAGAAGAAATGGACTGGAAAGAAACTCTTGTTGAAATATGAGTGGGAATTAGAGGACATTTGATTATGTTAACATGTGATATGAAACAATTTGAATTCACGATAATTGACGCGTGGAATATCGGAAAAAGATTTGCAAAACTGGGAACTGAACATTTTGATTTTAAAATTCACGTCATAAAGAATGATTCCAAAATTGATATTTTTGAAATAAGTATAGTAGATGTAGAAGGTGTAACTTATCAACATATCAATATTACGGAAAAGAATATAGAAAAATTGCAACAAATAATAATATCAGCGGAAGC
>NZ_JBHFKV010000189.1:0-518 GCF_042879355.1 Photorhabdus sp. RM71S
ATTATTCGGTTTGATGGCGATATTCCAGAAGCCGCTGAAAACACAAAGATAGACTTAGAGGGAGGTAGCAAGGCATTTCACTACGATGAAGATGGTCGCCTGTTTGGCTTTAATAATCTGAAAATACTGAATGGTCGTTTTCCTGATTTTGACAAAATCATCCCAACAGAGAAGCAGGATGTTATGCCGTTCTTTCGCACCGAGTATCTGTCCTACCCCTCTCAGATGTTTGATGGGGTGGGAACGATGATAATGGAGCCATCCGGCATGAAGACAGCTTGCCGCTTTCGGTTCTGCCCGCTGACGAACAAGTATTACGGCAACCCTGTTTTTATAGTCATGCCCTGCCCAGAGGATATTTTCGAAGTAATAGAGCGGGAAATGAGGGGGTGGGAATTATGAAAATCAAATATCTTGATGAAGGTATGGTTTCAAAAATCATTGTGACCAGCTTTATAACTGAACGCCGCAAACATAACCGTTGTGTCGATGCCGCCCTGTTTATGACATCTGTTCGC
>NZ_JBHFKV010000190.1:0-518 GCF_042879355.1 Photorhabdus sp. RM71S
TTTTCTCAATGACAAACGGTTTTGCCTTAACCTCTGTATCTCCTCCTGCCTGACAGTTGGATACCGGGTAAGGCTGCCTGACGTGACCCCTTCGCTCCACATTCATTACAAATATTTCCTCACTACTACGAGTCACTCCGCCCCCGTATCACCCATCGGTACTCTCATACTTGTCAATTTAGTGACTTGCATTTCTCCCTTGACATCGTGATGACAGGTTCCCGCAGTTCCCAGAAAGAGCCCGATACAAAGTCACGCCCACTCTACGCCGGACACCACCTGCGCAGCATTCGGATCCACTCACAGATTTATCCCGGAAGATAGAAACGCCCCCGGTTTTGATGTCAAATCTCTTCTTTACGACGCGTCCACATAGGTTCGGTTTTACTCGTCTCTTTGTACCCTACCTGCTGAACTATTGTTCGCGCTTTAACCTCAACGCTCACGACCTCCGCTCTTTACGGCAGCCGCTTGAGGGGGTTTGAAGCCAGCTTCCGACAGCGGACTTCGGTGGGCCT
>NZ_JBHFKV010000191.1:0-514 GCF_042879355.1 Photorhabdus sp. RM71S
ATAAATTGGCCAGTATCGGGCTAATCACACCGCCTTGCGGTGTCCCTTTCTCACGGAATAACATCTCACTATGGCATTTCATCGGGGCCGTTAGCCAGCGTTCGATGTACAAGCAGAGCCACGGGCTATTTGTGTGTTTCCTCACGGCTTTCATGAGTAAATCATGAGGAATATTGTCAAACAACCCCTTGATATCGAACTCCAATACCCAATCTTGCTGCCAGCATCGCTGCCTTGTGACTCTGATGGCGTCAATCGCCGACTTATTCGGTCGGTAGCCATAAGAATCCGGCAAAAAATGAGGTTCAACAAGGGGTTCGAAATGAAGCCTGACCACCATTTGTGCCACACGATCCGCAACCGTGGGGATCCCCAGCAGACGTTCACCTCCCGACTTCTTAGGGATAGCGACACCTTTCACCGGGGGTGGATAATAACTGCCCGATGATAAGCGGTTCCAGAGTTTGTACAGATTGTCTTTCAGATTGGATTCAAAATCCGCGAGAGTTTGACC
>NZ_JBHFKV010000192.1:0-510 GCF_042879355.1 Photorhabdus sp. RM71S
ATCTTGTTCAGCGTCTTTCTCCAGTCGGGCGGGTCTTGAACCATCCAAGCCGGTGCTGGAAGCGGTTTCAGACACTGGACACGTGGCTTTGACGAGCAACCGGCGACGACCGGCAGCAACATCATCACGCAGAGCATCGATTTCAGATTTCGCATTGGCTAGTTCCTTTGTGTGCTTCACATCCAGTTCGTTTAGCATGGTGATATGTGAATTCTGATAGTTGATAGTGTCTGTGAGTTGCTGGATTTCTGACTGCTGTTGCTTTGTCACATGCCGCTCTTTCTGTAATGCAGAGTGATAGTAATAAGCTGTGAGTGAGACAATAATCAGTGCAATAAGCGTGTAGTAGTGAGCGTTGAATTTCATGATAAAAACATCGTTTTCTCAGATGCTCGTCGTGCATCTAAACCCGGTAATACTCGCCCACCCGCTTTATTCCACTCCATGAACTGATTCGCCGCACCCTTATAATCACCAGCGTTGAGCTTTTTAAGTAAAGTAGAACGGACG
>NZ_JBHFKV010000193.1:0-499 GCF_042879355.1 Photorhabdus sp. RM71S
GGTTTCGGCTAACTGTATTAATGCTGGACGCAGCGACTGACCAATGCTAATAGCCGAATCATTAAACCCAATTTGAGTACGCCGCCATTGCGCTTCTAAGGTATCGTTCTGTTTATCAAAGTCGGTATCAACAGATTTTTGTGCCGAATCAGTCCCCATGCCTGTTTTGATACGCTGATAATCGCCCCAACGTTGCCGCATGGCCAAGAGATGGTTGACTGTCTGTACGTCGGTGAAAATAGAGGATAGCCCGAAGGATTCCATGAGCATACGCTGTGCATCTTCATCACCTCTGGCTCCCGCTTTTTTCCACTCTTTCATGAGATCGGCTCCTTTACTCTTGATAAAGCGGTCTGCGATCATGATTGAGGCTTCATATTGTGAGTACCCCGAAGAAACATATCTGCTCATTGAGGTTTGATAATCGACGTCAGCTTCAGCGTATCTTTTGGCAATATCACCACGTCCCATTGAAGCTAGCCAGTTCCTCATATTGGTA
>NZ_JBHFKV010000194.1:0-494 GCF_042879355.1 Photorhabdus sp. RM71S
ATCAGGATAGTGGGTATTAAGCTCATCTAACATCTTGATAAATAAATTAGAGTCCTTCTTTGTCCCTTTAACATAAGTCACTTTCCCTGTTTGGGCATTGAGGCAGCCGGCAAGATAATGTTTTTCATTTTTTCCTGGCGTGACAACGCGTTTTTGCTGCCCTTTAAAACACCAGTCCGCCCCGATTTTCGGATTCAAATTAATATCGACCTCATCTTCATAAAACACCGGATGTTGTGCTGAGATATGGGTCAGGGCTTCTGTGATTTTTGCTATTTTTTCATGATATTCAGGATCAGGTCGTTTTAGGGTGGGGGCGGCCCTGCGCCAGACAATACCGACCTGTTGGCAGTAGCGATATAACGTACTTTGTGTGAGAGATAACTTGAGCAATTGATTGATAGTCTGAGTGATGAGCTCCAGGCTCCAGCGTGAGCGAAGATAGCTAAAATCTTGAGGCGAGTGCTGCAATAAGAAAGACAAGAGCGGATAGA
>NZ_JBHFKV010000195.1:0-487 GCF_042879355.1 Photorhabdus sp. RM71S
AAAGATGCCGCTGATAGTGTAATGAGCGCCGCTTGCTGGACGGTATTCAACCGGGTCCCCAAACACATCATGCAGCGGCGCTAATAAATGCTGGTCCCAATTGATCCCCATCATCAAGCCTCGTGACTGATTTTAACGCCGTCACTGACTGTGACAGTCGGGCCATGTTGAGTAAGCGCTTGTTTTCTCAGCTTGTTAACGTCAGCAACAACCCCCAGCTCAATCAAGCGATCTGCATCTTCCCGGCTTAGAGTGAGTTGCACGAACTCTTTGTATTCTTTGCTGTTATGCTTAACTGTTTGGCCTTTCAGCACAACAACAACGATTGCCTCATCCTCACCCTGATCATCATCATTTTGCTTATCTGTATCGGGAACAGTGGGATCTTCTTCCACCGTTTCTATCTGAGAAGCTGACTCCTGGCCGTCAACCATTAATTCAGGCGGCAAGCCGCCCAGTTCGTTTTCAGTTTCTTGCTGTTTATTTT
>NZ_JBHFKV010000196.1:0-476 GCF_042879355.1 Photorhabdus sp. RM71S
GACAGTTATACCTTCACGGCGACGGTGAAGGATGGGCACGGCAATCTGGTGGTGGATCAACCGGTCGAGATTGACTGGCAGACAGACCCCGCGGTGGCCGGGCTAAAACTGACGAAACAAAGCAATTCGGTGAGTAACGCACAGGGACAGGTCACCGCGACGTTAACCAGCACGGCGGCGGTGACGGATGTGCAGGTGTCGGCGAAAACGGCCAGCCAGCAAACGGCAGTGAAGGCAGCGAGCAAAGTCAGCTTTGTGGAGCTGAGCACCAGCTATTATGTTGCCAGCGTGGCGGTGGATGTGGATAAAGACGAGAAGCGCTACAACAACGGCACCGATACTTATACCTTCACGGCGACGGTGAAGGATGGGCATGGCAATCTGGTGGTGGATCAACCGGTCGAGATTGACTGGCAGACAGACCCCGCGGTGGCCGGGCTAAAACTGACGAAACAAAGCAATTCGGTGAGTAACGC
>NZ_JBHFKV010000197.1:0-475 GCF_042879355.1 Photorhabdus sp. RM71S
CCACATTTTGGGGCGGACAGTGAAAATATAAAAAGTGCGACGGCCATCGGTATTACCCTGTTCAGCCCCGGTTATCAAACCATTAATGGTCCGTTCGGTCACGCCATTACGGGTAACGGTCAGTGACGCGCTGTCCCCCAGTTGTTCATTCAGGGGAATGTCATCACGTGAGCTCACCACTTTTAACGTCAGGCGATAAAGCTGTGACAGCTCTTCCTGTAAAGTAAATTGCGATACCTGAAAAGTGGTTTGGGGCAGTTCGCCAATTCGGCAGGTGAAAACTAATCCATCCATATTTGAAACCTTACATCATTGAACCATTATCCTGAAACGGGGATAACGCAAGAAGCCATTAAACGAGCCATGACATGCGGCTCTTTTAAATAGCGGCGGTCTGTTCCGCAGTAAAAAAATGACAGCGTAAAATAGCCATCATTTAATACGTGGCGTTAGCGAGAACAATAGACCGCGTCCA
>NZ_JBHFKV010000198.1:0-472 GCF_042879355.1 Photorhabdus sp. RM71S
ATGGGGATCAATTGGGACCAGCATTTATTAGCGCCGCTGCATGATGTGTTTGGGGACCCGGTTGAATACCGTCCAGCAAGCGGCGCTCATTACACTATCAGCGGCATCTTTGACCGGGCTTACACGCAAGAAGTGGAATCACTTGATGACGGCAGCACCATCAATACAACTTCTCCCGTACTTGGGGTGCGCGACATTGAGTTTCAGGCGCCGCCAAAAAAGGGAGATCGGGTATTGGTTGGTGTTGTGGGCGGTGTTCCTGTCAATACTTTGTTTGCCGTGGCTGATATTCAGCCCGATAGCCACGGCGGGACAAAATTAATACTTAACAGGGTGAAATCATGAACGCGGCAGGTATCAGGGCGTTAGTCATTGACGCGCTCAAACACAAGACCGATGCAGAAGCGCGGGTTTACTCCCCGCGTGACTGGTCAACAACGGAAGATATGTATCCTGTCATTCTTGTGCAGAC
>NZ_JBHFKV010000199.1:0-471 GCF_042879355.1 Photorhabdus sp. RM71S
GAAAACTCACCAACTACATCGTTAGATGTAGTTATATATTCTTGTTCTAATAACTTCTTACTCTGTTTGACCTGATTTGTTACCAACTTTGTTACCTGACTTCGCTCTAAAACCGCGTCATCACTGGGTTTGTTTGTTACCTGATTAGTGACCTCGTTTGTTACCTCAAAATCACCCTGATAATCAGCGTAATTTGTGATGGTGATCACTGTCCCATGCCGGTTACCGCTGAACGTTAGCATCCCCTCAGAGGAAAAGAATTCCAACATGTCTCTAACCTGTTTTTGTGTCTTCTCATTGCCTTTAGAATCTCTGAGCTTTCTGGCTAGAATGGGGATTTTCGTCACCAACTGACCAGATCCTAAATCCCACTGAACGCCGCTAAATTCAACACTGCGGGGCTTGTATTGAGCCATCCCAATCAATCGAACCCACAAGGCCAATTTAGCCGTATCATTAGCCCATTCCGTG
>NZ_JBHFKV010000200.1:0-458 GCF_042879355.1 Photorhabdus sp. RM71S
CGATCTGCCGGGCAACTTTTGTTAATGCCTGAGCAGTGGCAAACGGGACTTGCTTCTTTATTTGAGTCAGCTTATTAGACAGTTCTTTTAATCCTGCCATCTTATTGACCTGAAGTTAAATAGATAACTGCAACTCTGCGCCAATTAATCCGATGGCGAGAATAGCCTCCTCTGGGTAATCAACCAGCATCTTACGTATTACCTTTTCGCATTCGCGGATGTTTTCTTGTTGCTGCTCTGACAATGAGGCAATTAACCCTCGAAACATCAGTATTGTTTGTTCATCTCGTGTCATCGTGTTATCTCATCAAATAAAAAGGCCGCCTAAGCGACCGGGTTGATTCTATAATATCTAATAGGTCATGGGTTAATTACTGGCAGAGTAAGCAAAGAATTAGTAAACCCAAACTCGATAAAAATAACATCTAAAGGAATTGACTTTCTCAGCGATGATGGCG
>NZ_JBHFKV010000201.1:0-455 GCF_042879355.1 Photorhabdus sp. RM71S
GCTGACACTGACGGTCAAAGACACGCTGGACAATCAGGCGGGCCGGCTGGAAGCGGGTAACGCGCTCCGGCTCAGCGCTGCCCAACTGGATAATCGCCGGGGTAGCCTTGTTGCCACTGGGGACCGCGCCACCCTGACCATTGGCAAAGCCATTCAGAATGCCCACGGTCATCTTGAAGCCAAAACCCGACTGACCACAACCAGCCAGACACTGGATAACACGCAGGGGGTGTTGCTGGCACAGCATATCAACAGCCAGACCACCGGCCAGCCCTTCATCAATACGGCGGGACAGGTGATAGCCGGGGACACCCTGACCTTAAACAGTGGTGAACTGGATAATAGTAAGCGTACGGGGAACCCCACCTAGCCAGCGGGAATTCACTGATTAAAATAGTGTCACCTATTCTTATGATGGAAAAACCCCATGAGCCAATCCCGGTTTACGCAAGCTG
>NZ_JBHFKV010000202.1:0-452 GCF_042879355.1 Photorhabdus sp. RM71S
CGATTATTCCCGCTTTGATACCGATGAGCTTATTAGTGATAACGGTATTGATGATGCATTCAGCATACATGAGCTACCCGTCTATGTTGTTAGTCGTCATGGACGTTCTTATAAACGCTGGAGTCGTGATAGTGCCATTAATAGATTAGCCCATATCATGACACAAAAAGTATTCAACCGTGCCGGACGCGAAACTAATTACCCGACCCAGCTAATTATTAGTAAAGACAACGAGGCGCACTGGAAAGCAGGGGAATTACTACCTAATTACATCCAGTGTCATAAAAGAGCGGTCAGGCGAATAAGATTATTGCTTAAGCGTAGAAAGGAAATAGAGGTATTGCGCAAAAAATATATTGGCGCTTTCGTTGAAGCCGAACGATTAAAAAAAGAATTTATTAATGCTACTGCCAAAAACAGTCCAGCTATATCTTAATTAAAGTTAGGAGTTG
>NZ_JBHFKV010000203.1:0-446 GCF_042879355.1 Photorhabdus sp. RM71S
TGTACATCGAACGCTGGCTAACGGCCCCGATGAAATGCCATAGTGAGATGTTATTCCGTGAGAAAGGGACACCGCAAGGCGGTGTGATTAGCCCGATACTGGCCAATTTATTTCTGCACTACGTTTTCGACAAGTGGATGCAGAAATATCATCCCCGGATGAAATGGTGTCGCTATGCGGATGATGGACTGGTTCATTGCCAGAGTGAAGCTCAGGCCAGAGAAATCTGGCAAAGGTTGGAACACCGTTTCAGGGAATGTGGATTGGCACTGCATCCGGACAAAACCCGGATTGCTTACTGTAAAGATGTAGAACGAAAGGGAAAATATGAACATACCTGTTTTGATTTTCTTGGATATACGTTCAGACCAAGGTGGGTCAAGAACCGTAAAAGAAACAGTTTGTTTGTGAGTTTTACACCGGCAGTCAGCAAAGCGGCCCAAAAA
>NZ_JBHFKV010000204.1:0-446 GCF_042879355.1 Photorhabdus sp. RM71S
CATGACTGGGGTGAAGTCGTAACAAGGTAACCGTAGGGGAACCTGCGGTTGGATCACCTCCTTACCTGAGATAGGTTGAGTGCAGTGCTCACACAGATTGTCTGATGAAAGTAGAGTGCAAATGAGTCTGCGAAGCTGACCCGCGTGTCCCCTTCGTCTAGAGGCCTAGGACACCGCCCTTTCACGGCGGTAACAGGGGTTCGAATCCCCTAGGGGACGCCATATTGCATGATGACGGGTGAGAGGCGTTGTCAAGTTATCTTTAAGCGGATTTAAGTGAATCTGTTTAGCGATATAAGCTCTTTAACAATCTGGAACAAGCTGAAAAATTGAAACTGTCGATAATATCGTCGAGGTATTATTGACGAGTCTCTCAAGCTGAACAATCCGAGACAGTTTCGGGTTGTGAGGTTAAGCAATTAAGCGTACACGGTGGATGCCTAGGC
>NZ_JBHFKV010000205.1:0-437 GCF_042879355.1 Photorhabdus sp. RM71S
CCGGGCGTTGCTGCGCTGTCGCCGTCTCTTTCACCATCGCTTGTATCAGCAGTAACAGTTTTCGGGTCTGGGGCGACATTTCATCCAGCGTGCGGCCTAATATCTCATGGGCCAGCCGGTTTGCTAAGCTAATATCGTCTTTGGTCACCTCGATATATTCAAGCCGTTTGCCCCGGTGTTCCGCGGTCTTCACCTCGCGCTGGTATTGATGCAGCAGGGCGATACTTTGTATCAGGGTGAGATATTTCATGTGGTCGCGTCGGGTGCGGGTTTTATCGCTCATGAACGTTAACTGTGACGCATAAGGGTTAACGACATTCAGCGGGCGTAACAGCCGCTGGGCGTTCTGATGCAGGTCGGTGATATAGGTCTTTTCATTCTCCGCCAGTAAGCCTTCGAGGGTCTGCTTATGGCGCTGCAACGCGTGGATAGCTTCG
>NZ_JBHFKV010000206.1:0-437 GCF_042879355.1 Photorhabdus sp. RM71S
CCATTGGCATGAATAATTTAACTCCGGTAGTTAATGAAATTAATATTGCGCTCCAGCATTCAAAGCGTCCTGAGATTACGCTGTTCCGTTATTATCAGACAGCCTCAGAGGCTATGAAGAGTACTATCGTATTATCAATGATAGGGAAGCTTATAGAGCAGCAAAAGCGACTAAGCAAAATATAAGATACGTATGAAATCTACCATTTATCACTACGCATAGGCCACGACTATTCGAGGCCTTTTTCTTTTCACGCCCGTACTTGCGGGGACTTAATCCCCAACGGGGGTGGAAATATGAGACTCATGGACAAGCAACCAGACATCTGGGTGCAGCTATGGTTATGGCTGCTATCAGTCAAAGAACAGGGTATAGGTGCAATACTATCGGGGACAATGGCTTTTCTCAGGGGTCGCTATAACGGCGGGGGATGGCTG
>NZ_JBHFKV010000207.1:0-436 GCF_042879355.1 Photorhabdus sp. RM71S
CGGTCAGTTGTGTATAGGCCATAGTGCATTTTCCTTTGGCGAGAAAGATGCCTACTATAGCAACTGACCGCCCTTCTGAAAAATTGCACTTATTAGTCGAATCTGCCTTATTATTTTAATGATAATCATATCCCTTTCATTCTTCCTTAATCACCAGATGGAAAACGACTTTTTTATCTATCGGCTAGAGAGAATGTTGATTGAGTTATATCAGAGGAACCTGTGATGATATTTCTGCATAAATACCATATTGTCAGAGGATTTAGCAAGACCCGCCGTAAACCCTCGCCCAGTGCGAGGGTGTCGCAAAAGGCGCGTGTTATCCGTTAAGATCTGCGTACTTCTTTTAAGCGCAGATCTTTTATGACCTTATTCATTCGAAAACGGGAACCTTCTATTCATACTGGACGTCAGTTTGTCACCGCTCAGCACTTAC
>NZ_JBHFKV010000208.1:0-433 GCF_042879355.1 Photorhabdus sp. RM71S
ACCGTGCTACTTAGACCTAATGGGTCAACCCATCCGGTGGGATTTTGCACATAGCGATAGGTATTCTCACCACCAAATAGCCCGATCGGATCTTCGGCACTATCCCGACGCTATCATACTCTTTAGGCCACTTTTCCCTTTGATTTAACAGCCTTTTTCTCCGCCGTTTTTTCCCACCCTGTTAAAGAGCATGCCAACTCGCCCCGACGGGCATTTTGCTGATGTTAGCTCACTTTTTCCCCGCTGTCAGCGCCGGGTTTCAGCTCCCTTTTCCTGCCCGAACCGGGTTTTATCGGGAACTCGCGACGGCGGGGCAGCTTGCCTGCGCCGCTGACGCGGGTTGGCCGGGTGCGGGCCGGCGAGGCCCGCCGGTGAAGCTTTTCCGCAGGGAAGCCCCTGGGGGCTGCACGGGGCGGAGATGGCGAGCACGGCA
>NZ_JBHFKV010000209.1:0-420 GCF_042879355.1 Photorhabdus sp. RM71S
ACTTGAGCAATTGATTGATAGTCTGAGTGATGAGCTCCAGGCTCCAGCGTGAGCGAAGATAGCTAAAATCTTGAGGCGAGTGCTGCAATAAGAAAGACAAGAGCGGATAGAACGGGGCTAAATTCCAGACAATGGGCCTGCCGGCGGGTAAACTTTTCAGCCCTTCCAGGCCATACAAGGTAAACCAGTGAATCCAGCGATTAACCGAAGAACGTGCAGCATGCAGGGTTTTGGCGACAGGAGTCACCGTATGACCTTCATGTAGCATTAATAATGCCATTAATCGGCGGGCATAATCCTTATCACGGGTTTTATGGATAAGTTTTTTCATCTGCTGTCGTTCATTTCGGGGGATGGGTGCTATGATGGGCATCGCTCAGTCCGTTTTGGGGTTTGTGATTTTTAGCGATTGATCAGATC
>NZ_JBHFKV010000210.1:0-418 GCF_042879355.1 Photorhabdus sp. RM71S
TGGCGGGTGCGGGCTGGCGAGGCCCGCAGGTGAAGCTTTTTAACAGGGAAGCCCCCCTGGGGGCTGCACGGGGCGGCGATGGCGAGCACGGGGACGAGCAACGGAGCGCAGCGCAGTGCGAGCCGCGCGCAGCCAGTGCAGCAGGGTTGGGGCGGGGGGTAATAAACTGCGGAGGCCGCAGGCCGACTGGCTTACCGGTCTGTGGCCGTTGACCTTGATGGGCTTGCCGGCGGGTTTTAGGACTGATGTTATCACCGGAGCTGCCAGGGATGGCGGCGACTGCGGCGGTGGGTTTTAGCACTGATAGTGACAGCAGCGGGTGAGCGAGCGAACCCGGTGCGCCTCTGGGGCTGAGAGGCTCACCCCGGCGGCCAGCCGCACGCTGTTGTTGAGGTGACCGCGCAGCGCCCTTGGGTGG
>NZ_JBHFKV010000211.1:0-416 GCF_042879355.1 Photorhabdus sp. RM71S
AAAATGGCTGGCCGCTAATCCTGAACTCATCAGTAATGTTGTCATGCTGGTTGGTGGGTTCCTAGCACTCAAAGCCGCTTCAATCGGTGTAAGATTAGGTCTTAATCTTTTGCTTTCCCCTATAACTGATATCTGGAAAGGCGCAATGTTAATGCGCACACGGTGGTTATTGTTTCGAATGGCTATCGGTAGTGGTGGCAGATTCGGTGTCGTTGCAAATATCTTGGGAAAAATAGCCGGATCAGCTCTCTGGTTGGGCAGAATCCTCGGTAGTGCTCTCTATAAGGGCTTGATGTTAGCTGGCGGAGCTATTTTGTGGATTGGACGCGCACTATTAATGAATCCTATCGGATTGATCATCGCCGGTATTGCAGTGGCCGCTTATCTTATCTATCGCTATTGGAAGCCCATCAGTA
>NZ_JBHFKV010000212.1:0-414 GCF_042879355.1 Photorhabdus sp. RM71S
CAGCAAAAGGTAAAAAATAATGGAACAGATTGGACAAAACCCCTTTGCGCCGGGTATGACATCAACAATGTTCGTTCCCGATCAGTTAGTGTCTGGCCCGCTTCAACTTGTTACAGATACAGTAACTATTGCAAAAGTAGGGTTATTGAAACGGGGTACGGTGTTAGGGCTTATCACTGAATTAAAAGAATATGCCTTGAGCGTTAAGACATCGACAGACGGCAGAGAGAAACCTATCGCTATTCTCGCTGATGATGTTGATACAACAACAGAATCCAAGTCATGCGGGGTGTATCTGCTCGGCGAGTTTAACCAAAATCGCCTGATATTCGATAAAAGCTGGACGCTTGAAGATCTGAAAACCGCGCTACGTCCTTCGGCTATTTTCATTCGCGATAGCATTCAAGCCCCCAT
>NZ_JBHFKV010000213.1:0-414 GCF_042879355.1 Photorhabdus sp. RM71S
CAAGGTATTCAGCAAGGTATTCAGCAAGGTATTCAGCAAGGTATTCAACAGGGCATTCAGGAAGGCATTCAGGAAGGTGAAAAACAAGCTTCAATTAATATTGCCCGTGTCTTTTTAAAGAATGGTGCCAGTATTGAACTGGTTATGAAAAGCACCGGTCTTAGCCGTGAAGAACTCCTCTCCTTACAATAACCTTTTCCTTTCTATTTTTTGTACTTTTACTCACCTTTTTAAGGTGGGTAAAAGTATTTGCTAATGTCAACAGGCGCGGAACTTATTGGGGCGCTGGCATTTTTGCTTATAGGAGAGCATAAAAAAGTCTGGGGCACTTGAATTATTTAGCGGTAAAATGGGCAACTCAACCGGACTATTACCCATTATCGGCCCATGAATACTTATACGTTAAAGTGGCTT
>NZ_JBHFKV010000214.1:0-412 GCF_042879355.1 Photorhabdus sp. RM71S
CAATCTGGTGGTGGATCAACCGGTCGAGATTGACTGGCAGACAGACCCCGCGGTGGCCGGGCTAAAACTGACGAAACAAAGCAATTCGGTGAGTAACGCACAGGGACAGGTGACGGCGACGTTAACCAGCACGGCGGCAGTGGCGGATGTGCAAGTGTCGGCGAAAACGGCCAGCCAGCAAACGGCAGTGAAGGCAGCGAGCAAAGTCAGCTTTGTGGAGCTGAGCACCAGCTATTATGTCGCCAGCGTGGCGGTGGATGTGGATAAAGATAAAGACGAGAAGCGCTACAACAACGGCACCGACAGTTATACCTTCACGGCGACGGTGAAGGATGGGCACGGCAATCTGGTGGTGGATCAACCGGTCGAGATTGACTGGCAGACAGACCCCGCGGTGGCCGGGCTAAAACTG
>NZ_JBHFKV010000215.1:0-411 GCF_042879355.1 Photorhabdus sp. RM71S
GTGTTTGAAAGTTACGGACGTTTCCAGTGGGACGAGGAAGGAAAACCTTTTACCCAATTGCGGCTGGAACAGTTACGAAACTACAGCAAAGTCGGCACTGCCAAAACTAACTGTATCCGGCTTCGTCCGGGCAAAATTTTTACCCTGCAATCCCATCCAATAGAGGCCATGAACGACCGCTGGCAGGTGATCTCGGTCACGCATTATGGGCAGCAACCTGTCGCGTCAAACGACGGGGGCGAAGGGACGACACTGACAAACGAGGTCGCCTTTATTCCAGGCCATCAGGACTGGCGGCCACCTTATCGCTACAAACCCCTGGCGGACGGTGATGAAGTCGCCACGGTGGTCGGGGTGGGAAGCGAAGAGATTTATGTGAACGAACACGGCGCGATCCGGATCCATTTCCAC
>NZ_JBHFKV010000216.1:0-408 GCF_042879355.1 Photorhabdus sp. RM71S
GGACATGGAAAGCTTAAAGTCACTGACACTTGGTGAAATGCAGAATCGGCTGGTGGCCGCTGATAAGTGGTCTTATAGCAACTTTGGTAGACCAGGTAGTGAAATGATGAATTTACGCAAGCGTCATCTTAAAAAACTTCGTCAGGCCAAGAAAGTTATTCTGGAATTATCGCAGCTTACGTTACCCGGCTTTGATGACTTCCCGGACGGAGAGCCAGCATGAATCATGAGCAATTTATAGCGAAGAACGTACAAGCCGAGTTAACCAAGCTCGGCTTTTCTTCATCTATTGCGTGTATGGCAAGTGACAAAGCGGTCGATCACTATCGAAGAGCTTCATCAGCGAGCAGAAAGGGCAAGATGTACGATGACTGTCTGCATATTGCTAAAGCGTGGGCGAGTAAATAC
>NZ_JBHFKV010000217.1:0-403 GCF_042879355.1 Photorhabdus sp. RM71S
CAGCATGGCGGGTTCATCCGGTTGCACCAGCGGCACCACCGAGGGGTTATCTCCCAGTATCCCGCGCAACTGTTCCACGGCCCGGCGCAGACTTAAGCCTTTGGTTTTCATGACCCAGTCCAGCACGGAGCCGCCGGCATCACAGCCAAAACAGTGATAAAGATTTTTGGCCGGTGAGATAACCATTGACGGGGTTTTCTCCTCATGGAACGGGCACAGCAGCACGTAATCTTTGCCGCGTTTAAAGAGCTGTCGCCCCTGTTGCTCCACCACGGCGACTAAGGAGACGGCAGCTTTCAGGTGCTGTAATTCGGCTTCGGGAATGCGGGCCATATCGTTAATCCTTTAAAAAATACGTCAAGGTCTATATTGACCTATTTTAAACAGGACATTAGAATGCTTT
>NZ_JBHFKV010000218.1:0-403 GCF_042879355.1 Photorhabdus sp. RM71S
TGATTCTTTGAGCACTGAACGTTCCGCTAACAATTGACTGAAATAATTCAGATCCCTGTCTGCCGGAAAGTGCATATAGCTTGCCGCTGCCTCACCGGGTCGCGGTGGATTGATATGTAATCTCCCCCGGACCGTATCCTTAGCCGCATTAACACCGAGAATGATAGGCTTGAAACTTGACTTAGTACGGGATGTCGGTTTTTTGGTCGGCCAAACGGGGGAGCGTTTACCGCCGCGAGCCGATTCCCCTTTTATCGCCCATATTCTTCTGCCTATTCTGGCCTTAGAGAACTCGTAGACTTGTTGGGTGTGGTGTCCGCCAGAGTCCATGCATGCCGCCATGATAGTAAAACCGCGTCCATCAGCACGGCGCCAGATTTGTTTTAGATAGTGATCTAAGCGT
>NZ_JBHFKV010000219.1:0-400 GCF_042879355.1 Photorhabdus sp. RM71S
TTGGCTATCTGAGAAAGGGCGCGAGGGGCTTTCTATCTTGCATGATGAATTAATCAAATCGGCAGAGTCTGGCGAGTTTGACTCTATGCCCGTCTTTCATTGACAGGAGACCCACATGATTATTGATACCAATTTATTACGTGCCGCACTGGTCTGTGTGGCCAAAGAAGAACGGGCGGAAAAATACCCCGGATTAACCGGGGTACATATATCACCTAAATATATTGAGGCTGCTAACGGGCATGTTGCCGTTCGTATGGAGCACAACATTGACACTGAGATTGACCTAATTATTCGGTTTGATGGCGATATTCCAGAAGCCGCTGAAAACACAAAGATAGACTTAGAGGGAGGTAGCAAGGCATTTCACTACGATGAAGATGGTCGCCTGTTTGGCTTT
>NZ_JBHFKV010000220.1:0-398 GCF_042879355.1 Photorhabdus sp. RM71S
GGTTTTTTATTGGAAATCGTCGCGGGCTTAATTGCTTATACATTCCAACCTAAAAAACCGAGCTTGAATTTACGGGATTGTGATATCGCTATTTTTAAACGAAGCTGAGGTAAAGTTAGTAAAATTATTGGGCATACCAATGCCAAACCATTTCATAACGCCAGCAAATGTTTTATAAAACAACCCCAATGGCGACCAGTTTAAAATTAATTTACTGACCTCAAATATTCCGCCATCAAACGCATTAGTAATGTCATTCCATCGAGCTGTAAACCAACCTTTGACGCTAGACCAAATATTTTTGATTCCCTGCCATCCCATCTGGAAAGCAAATTTTACTAAGACCCAAAGCCGTTTAAAGAAATTACTGATGGGCTTCCAATAGCGATAGATAAGAT
>NZ_JBHFKV010000221.1:0-393 GCF_042879355.1 Photorhabdus sp. RM71S
GGTTTTTCGGTTTTAAGCTGCATCTGATAGTCAATCATCAGGGAGAAATTGTGTCAGCCAAACTCACTCCGGGTAATGTCGATGATCGGGAGCCTGTCCGTGAGTTAGCAACGGGATTAACAGGAACGCTTTACGGCGACAAGGGATATATCAGTCAGGCTCTGTTTGATGATTTAAACGCAGCAGGGGTGACATTGATAACGGATACGCGCAGTAACATGAAGGCAAAAGCGCTCTCAGTGTGGGATAAGGTGATGTTATCAAAGCGTTTCATCATAGAAACCATCCATGATCAGTTAAAGAATATTTCTCAGATAGAGCACTCACGACACCGTAGTCTACAGGGATTCATGTTGAATGTGTTAGGAGGGCTAATCGCTTATTGTTTCAAAG
>NZ_JBHFKV010000222.1:0-393 GCF_042879355.1 Photorhabdus sp. RM71S
GTTGCCTCTTTGTTGGCTGCACTCGCTCACCCCGGTCACATAGTTTGCTATGCTCCCGGGGATTCTCTCCCTTGCCGTCGCGATGCATCTTGAAATCCATTGGGTATAGATCCCCGATACGCCCTTTTCCTGCACAGGATTGGCTTTCTGCCCCAATACATTCACGGGTAAACCACAGATAAAACCAATAAAGTGCCGCCACCAGTAAAGCTATCTTCTTGATATTTTGGGCTGTTGCCGCCAGGAGACACTGTATTTGCACTTTCCGCAACCCACGAAAACGGGCATAACGATGCCCATGATGCTGCTTCGCATCCGCAAAACTCCGTTCTATCGTTTCTTTTCGCCGCTTGTGCACCTTTTTACCCCACGGACTCAAACGGATTTCTCTGG
>NZ_JBHFKV010000223.1:0-390 GCF_042879355.1 Photorhabdus sp. RM71S
AGGAGCCTGCGACTGCGAGCCGGGCGCAGCCAGTGCAGCGGGGTTGGGGTGGGGGCAATAAACCGCAGCCAGCTCGCTGGCCTGCTTTCAGGGCTGTTGACCTTAACAGGCTGACCGGCAACAGTTTCAGGTAGATTTGGGTGCCGGAGCCGCCACGGACGGCGGCGACTGCGGTGGTGGATTTTAGCACTGATACTGACAGCAGAGGGTGAGCGAGCGAACCCGGTGCGCCTCTGGGGCTGAGAAGCTCAACCCGGCGGCCAGCCGCTCACCGGGGGTAAGGTAACCGCGCAGCGCCCTTGGGTGGGCGGCGCCGACATAATGTTCCGTTAAGCGTGGCGGGCCGTTCAGGCCCATTGCGCTTAATGCCACATTATGTTGAATGGCGGC
>NZ_JBHFKV010000224.1:0-382 GCF_042879355.1 Photorhabdus sp. RM71S
AGTATAAAAGACAGTCAGGCGGCTAAACGTCGAAGAGCCATTTGGTCAGAGGAATTCCGTAGTCAACTTATCTTTGATTAAATTAAATACAAAGTGGAATCCCGCCCTGCTTGCCGCCGCGATGCATCTTGAAATCCATAGGGTATAGTAAATTCAAATAATATTTTTATAATTAAATTTTAATTGGAATGCATGTGATTTTTTAGAATTAAAAATAGGTTTTTGTTTTTTAACGCAAAGGATTAATTTGATTTTTACATAAAAAATTAATTTAACCTCAGCTTCGTTTAAAAATAGCGATATCACAATCCCGTAAATTCAAGCTCGGTTTTTTAGGTTGGAATGTATAAGCAATTAAGCCCGCGACGATTTCCAATAAAAA
>NZ_JBHFKV010000225.1:0-376 GCF_042879355.1 Photorhabdus sp. RM71S
CGCGTGCCGTTAACGCTCAAAGAAGCTAAACAGCAGCTTTTGAACGTGGATCCCCATCAGCTACAGCCTTTCACCGAAGGTTATGCTGGATGTTGGGTTGAATCCTGCTATGGCGGGATCCCTCAACGCGGGTTGCTGGTGAGTAGTGCGGCTGCCCGTCAACGTGAAGGGCAGACTTTTACGAAAAATACGCTCAAATCAACGGAAAAAGAGCTGAAAGCGTTTGAAAAATTGTGCCAAAAAGGGTTTGCCTGCAAGGAAGATGCGTTATGCGCCCTGCGTGATTTTGGCTCCGAATGCCAGTTTATCGGTATTGACGCCCCACAAGTGGAGGAAATCATGACATATCAAGGGCGTGGACGTCCGGCTAAAGATA
>NZ_JBHFKV010000226.1:0-375 GCF_042879355.1 Photorhabdus sp. RM71S
CCTTATCGCTACAAACCCCTGGCGGACGGTGATGAAGTCGCCACGGTGGTCGGGGTGGGAAGCGAAGAGATTTATGTGAACGAACACGGCGCGATCCGGATCCATTTCCACTGGAACCGTTACGATAAAGCGGACGACCTCGCGTCTTGCTGGGTACGGGTGGCACAAGGCTGGAACGGCAACGGTTTCGGTTTTATGGCGATCCCTCGCGTCGGGCAGGAGGTGATAGTCAGCTATCTCAACGGCGATATCGACCGCCCGATTGTGACGGGGTGTACCTACAATGGCCTCAACCGGCCGCCGCTTGATTTACCGCGGGAGAAAACCCGTACCACCTTTAAAACCCGGACTCACCGGGGAGAGGGATTTAATGAA
>NZ_JBHFKV010000227.1:0-371 GCF_042879355.1 Photorhabdus sp. RM71S
ACCTCAATTGAGCATCGTCCAGTGCTTCCCGAAGTTTCTTTGCTCCTTGCTCCGTGACCGAGCGAACAGCCCGATCACGCATGATGTTTTTATGCACAGCGCTGTAATTAATTTTTTGTTTCATGTATAATTACCTCATATCTAGCTGTAATTGACTGGCCTCATCCGTGGCAGGTAATGAGGCTTTTCTCTTTATCTTCCCTTTTCTTTCCAATGCTTGGATCAGCATTTCGGCATGTTCACCTTCTATGACAACTACTGGCTTATGATCAGGGAGTTGATACGCCCATTCAGGTAAACCATATTTCGCTACCAATTGACTGGCTAATTTAGCAATACGGCCCTTGTCTCTGCTGGATGTTGAAGGATGA
>NZ_JBHFKV010000228.1:0-367 GCF_042879355.1 Photorhabdus sp. RM71S
CTTTCTGTTAGCTATGGTTACTTGTCGAGATTTAATCATAGCCGATATGGGAATTCCCATATCGGAACGAATTCAATTGATTACGGAGGCTGCGCATAGCGTGGCCTTTTTACTTATACGACGCTGATCACCCGGAACTGAATCCGGGCTTTATTCGCTGATTGGGTGATTATTGTGATGCGTGCTTATTGGCGGCAACCATAGCCGGCAATGTGAATGCGTAAAGCAAAAATGTTTCTACGAAATTAAAAGGAAACCATTGGCATGAATAATTTAACTCCGGTAGTTAATGAAATTAATATTGCGCTCCAGCATTCAAAGCGTCCTGAGATTACGCTGTTCCGTTATTATCAGACAGCCTCAGAGG
>NZ_JBHFKV010000229.1:0-366 GCF_042879355.1 Photorhabdus sp. RM71S
ACCCCACTGTTGAGTGCCGAGGGTGAGGGATATCTCGCCGTTAGCGCCGGTTTCCCAGACCACATTCGGCATTGACGGCAACGCGGCTATACCGGCGGCTAATGTGCTGACCGTTTCCGGCACCGGAACCGGCTGATGTTCAGCCAGTGCGGCCCGCTCTGTTGCGGTGGTGGCCTGTATCCCTGCCGCCGCCTGCATCGGCACGGCACTGTCCAGCAACAACCCGAAGGCCCGTTCCGGCTCGGCGACCTGACACAGATAGCCGTTGGCATCCATGCCCTCGGGGAACACCACCCGGAACACGGTAATGCCGTCGGCGGTCAGTTCTGCCGCCAGTTTCACCGCGGCCTCATTGCCTGCCGGATC
>NZ_JBHFKV010000230.1:0-365 GCF_042879355.1 Photorhabdus sp. RM71S
CCAACGAGCGGTGGGCGATTGCGTCTGCTGCTGCTTCATATCCGGGTAGAATGCCTGGCTTTGTTTCAGACCCGTGCGAATTTTATGTTCCAGCGCCGCATACACCATTAAACTACACGTCATCACCATCAATAAGGCTTCGATGCGTTCCGGTTTTTTCAGGTACATTGATGAGGTTAAGAACTCGGGACTTTTTAGGAATCGAAAACCTCGCTCAACTTTCTGTTGGGCTTTGTCATTCGCGAGCAACGCGACCATATCCAGCGCCTTATCGTCCGTTTCATTGGTCGCCAAAATAAACATCCCCACCTTGAGTCGGGCATACACGACTTTATCCAGTTGACTGTAAGCCCGGCCTGAGAGCC
>NZ_JBHFKV010000231.1:0-362 GCF_042879355.1 Photorhabdus sp. RM71S
TAACGTCATCACTCAGGCCGGAGCAGGGGATATCTCTTCTGTACTTTTAGGTGGCGCTAACGTACTAACTAAGCTCGGTGCGGGAGATCTGGTTACCGGTATGTTCGGTGGCGCCAATATTATCACCCATCTCAGTGATGAGACTGAAACCGCCAACACCACCGCCATTGCGTTGGGCGGCGCCAATATTCTCACCAAAAAAGGGAAAGGCAATGCGCTGGCGGTCATGGGCGGTGGTGCGAACGTCCTTGCGCATATCGGTGACGGCAATACCACGGGCGTGATGCTGGGTGGCGCGAATATCTTGACCAAAGTCGGAAAGGGTGACACGACCGGCATCCTGTTTGGCGTTGGCAACGTGT
>NZ_JBHFKV010000232.1:0-361 GCF_042879355.1 Photorhabdus sp. RM71S
TCCAAAGGCTGACGGGTTAACCCTGACGAAACAGAGCAATCCGGTGAGTAACGCGCAGGGGCAGGTCACGGCGACCTTAACCAGCACGGCGGCGGTGAAGAATGTGCAGGTATCGGCAAAGGCGGCGGCGAATCCGTCATGGGTTAAGGCCGATAGCCCGGTAAGCTTTGAGGAGCTGAGCCTCAGTTATCAAGTAACCGGCGTGACGGTGGAAGTGGATAAAGACAAGAAGCGCTACAACAACGGCACTGACAGTTATACCTTCACGGCGACGGTGAAGGATGGGCACGGCAATCTGGTGGTGGATCAACCGGTCGAGATTGACTGGCAGACAGACCCCGCGGTGGCCGGGCTAAAACTG
>NZ_JBHFKV010000233.1:0-359 GCF_042879355.1 Photorhabdus sp. RM71S
ATTTACTCTCTTATTCCAGACTCGAATAGCTGCCGATTCCGCTTCCTTGTAACTATTTTCCCATTTCGATAACGGACCATCTGTTCCGCAATTCCCGCAGTTAATCCAAGATACGTACTCATCCAATGAACCTCTATCCTCATAATCAGGACAAAGATCATTGCTTCCACAAAACGGACACGGCTTAAGTTCTGTCATGTTAAAAATCCTTCTTGTAAGGTTTGCGGGGCTTGTCTTCGTTGCGCTTAGCTCGTCGCTCGCCTTCAGCTTGATCGAGATGGAACAAGCAAAGGCCCTTTTGTTCGACATATACAGTGTTAGCTTTACCGTGGCGATTGAGGCGCAATATCAACTCTGTC
>NZ_JBHFKV010000234.1:0-351 GCF_042879355.1 Photorhabdus sp. RM71S
GCGCGGCGGTCCCACCTGACCCCATGCCGAACTCAGCAGTGAAACGCCGTAGCGCCGATGGTAGTGTGGGGTCTCCCCATGTGAGAGTAGGGAACTGCCAGGCTTTAATTTTTTGCGCCAACAGTGAGTTTGGGCAATCATTGCTGATATGGCTCAGTTGGTAGAGCACACCCTTGGTAAGGGTGAGGTCCCCAGTTCGAATCTGGGTATCAGCACCATGATAACGTATAAAGAATTTGTCTGGCGGCGATAGCGCGGCGGTCCCACCTGACCCCATGCCGAACTCAGCAGTGAAACGCCGTAGCGCCGATGGTAGTGTGGGGTCTCCCCATGTGAGAGTAGGGAACTGCC
>NZ_JBHFKV010000235.1:0-333 GCF_042879355.1 Photorhabdus sp. RM71S
GTTCCGGCCACTTAACAATCAAGCCATCGTACCGTAGTGATGCATCACACACCGATAACCATTAACCGCTGTTCCCTACAGGAAATCCCATCATGTCATCACCCGTTAAACATCAATCCAACCCCCGCCCGCTGACCCTACGCCAGCATCTGGACGCGTATCTGGATAACCTGCTGTTGCAGGGGGCGAGTCAAAAGAGCCAGTCCGCCCGTCATGAACGGTTGTCACCGTTCGTCAACTGGTGTGAGGAACAGGGCGTAATATCCGCGGCTCAGGTCACCGAACCGTTACTGGAAAACTGGCAGCAGTCTCTGACCCGGTACCGCAAAGCCA
>NZ_JBHFKV010000236.1:0-330 GCF_042879355.1 Photorhabdus sp. RM71S
ATAAGTAACAGTCGGGTCTGTAATGGCATCCATCATGCCGTCTTGATAGGCGAACGAACGAAATCGCCCGGTCTGTGCGCTGGTTTCTTTGGACAGTACGGCGTATTTGTTAGCCCACACACTTAGTGATAGTGGTTCGGGAGGGCGGATATCAGGGCGACGTTTATATAAATCTTGCGTGAAGTTCTGCCAGGCGGAGGTATTAGCTTTCTCCTCTACTGTTATCATCAAGGCTTAATTCCTCCATCGCCTCGTAAACCACCTCCTGTAACGCTTGAACAAACTCCGTATCATTAGTGGTTGAAGCCAATACACGTAAACGCGGGCCAT
>NZ_JBHFKV010000237.1:0-329 GCF_042879355.1 Photorhabdus sp. RM71S
TTTATCCACTTCCACCATCACGCCGGTTACTTGATAACTGAGGCTCAGCTCCTCAAAGCTTACCGGGCTATCGGCCTTGACCCATGACGGATTCGCCGCCGCCTTTGCCGACACCTGCACATCCGTCACCGCCGCCGTGCTGGTTAACGTCGCGGTGACCTGTCCCTGCGCATTACTCACCGAATTGCTCTGTTTCGTCAGTTTTAGCCCGGCCTCCGTTGGCTCTGTCTGCCACTCAATGTCGATCGGTTGACCCACCACCAGATTGCCGTGCCCATCCTTCACCGTCGCCGTGAAGGTATAACTGTCGGCGCCGTTGTTGTAGCGCT
>NZ_JBHFKV010000238.1:0-318 GCF_042879355.1 Photorhabdus sp. RM71S
CAGCAGAGGCGCCACCAAAGGGAGTTCAGTATGGCCTTTTTTCAGGTGAGCCGCCATGGCTGACATGGCGTAATACATCAACCGCCAGGCCATCAATGGGTCAGGAGTGGACTGATGTTCAATCAGACAATAGATATAGCCTTGTCCTCGAACTGTTTTAACCGAGTACAGCACATCACTGTGCAGTTGACGTAAATGCCGGTCCACAAAACTGCCGGGTTCCAGTTTTAATGTGGCTAAATCACACAACGACTGGACCTCTTCGGGCAGATAAAGGGATAAAAATTCCCTGGCCGTTTCGGGCTGCGTTAAAAAATG
>NZ_JBHFKV010000239.1:0-316 GCF_042879355.1 Photorhabdus sp. RM71S
CGGGGGCGGAGTGACTCGTAGTAGTGAGGAAATATTTGTAATGAATGTGGAGCGAAGGGGTCACGTCAGGCAGCCTTACCCGGTATCCAACTGTCAGGCAGGAGGAGATACGGAGGTTAAGGCAAAACCGTTTGTCATTGAGAAAAGAGAAGTGTACCGTGCCTGGTTATTGGTTAAAGCCAATCAAGGTGCGGCAGGCGTGGATGGTCAAACTCTCGCGGATTTTGAATCCAATCTGAAAGACAATCTGTACAAACTCTGGAACCGCTTATCATCGGGCAGTTATTATCCACCCCCGGTGAAAGGTGTCGCTATC
>NZ_JBHFKV010000240.1:0-311 GCF_042879355.1 Photorhabdus sp. RM71S
GGGCTTCCCTGTTAAAAAGCTTCACCTGCGGGCCTCGCCAGCCCGCACCCGCCAACCCGCGTCAGCGGCGCAGGCAAGCTGCCCCGCCGTCACGGGTTCCCGATAAAACCCAGTTCTGGCAGGAAAAGCGGGCTGAAACCCGGCGCTGACGTCGGGGAAAAAGTGAGCTACAATCGGCAAAGTGCCCGTCGGGGCGAGTTGGCATGTTCTTTAACAGGGCGGGAAAAAGCGGTGGAGAAAAAGGCTGCTAAATCAAGGGGAAAAGTCCGCTAACCTGTATGATGGCGTCGGGATAGTGCCGAAGATCCGAT
>NZ_JBHFKV010000241.1:0-310 GCF_042879355.1 Photorhabdus sp. RM71S
TAATTTAATGTTCTTTGGATTTAATAACGCACTGCTATTAAGCTTGTGGACCCCACCAACTTCAAAGGGTGTGAGATAACTTGCTGCAATATCACGCACGAACACTTTAGCTTTTAGATTGCTCTTGCTCGCACCAACAGAACCCACAGATTTAACAGTAAAAGGCGTTGGGTTATCTAACTTACGTTCTATCGCCTTTTTTTCAGCTTGTTCGATCTGCCGGGCAACTTTTGTTAATGCCTGAGCAGTGGCAAACGGGACTTGCTTCTTTATTTGAGTCAGCTTATTAGACAGTTCTTTTAATCCTGCC
>NZ_JBHFKV010000242.1:0-309 GCF_042879355.1 Photorhabdus sp. RM71S
AATCGCTCAAAAAAGTTATCAGAGATGCTCGAATCTGCGGATTCATATTGAGTAACGATGATTTGAATGGACTTGCTGACTCTGATTTCATTGACGAATATTTTTATGACGTTCAAACGGAAATATTGAAATCAATCTCAATGATTGAACGTTATCTTGAATTGAGTCAAGCACAAGACCCAACGGAACTTGAATTAAATAATACCAGCGGATGGTTTAATTGGGAGGCAAACAATGAAACCCGGCATTTATTATGACATATCGAATGAAGATTATCATCTTGGACCCGGAGTCAGTAAATCACAGTTG
>NZ_JBHFKV010000243.1:0-309 GCF_042879355.1 Photorhabdus sp. RM71S
GACTCCGCCATCATGGGCGCAACTGGATGTTCCCGCTGATAAAACCATTCAAGATCCAAAGGTAGAGTAATGAATTTACCCCATTTGGCCCAACGGCTATTTAACACCCCGTTAGCTCTTCACCCGCGTAAAGCCGAAGTCGTGATGGCTGCACTGACTGACCGGTTCGGCATCACACGGATTAATACTATGGGCGCATGGGAAGATGACGACAGCTTTTCACGGCCTGGAAATAATGATGTTGGTTATGACGTGGTAGAAGGGATAGCGGTTGTCCCGATACAGGGAACACTCGTGCAAAAATTGGGT
>NZ_JBHFKV010000244.1:0-309 GCF_042879355.1 Photorhabdus sp. RM71S
GTTAGTGGACGTCAGTGTGCTCAGCGATGAAGAAATCCTGACACATAAAGGCGTTGCCCTGATGGAGCTGGTGCAAAAACACATTCGCTGCCGGGATATGCAGGAATGGGTGCCCCAATTGGTGGAACTCCTGAATGCAGGGTATAATACAGCCGAGCAGCGCAATGTAGTGTTAAGCTATATTTTACTGAATGGACATACGCTGGATCTCTCCCAATTTGTCCATCAACTGATTGAACAATCTCCGGAGCATGAAACGATGTTGATGACTATTGCAGAACAGCTTGAACAAAAAGGGCTTGAGCGAGG
>NZ_JBHFKV010000245.1:0-306 GCF_042879355.1 Photorhabdus sp. RM71S
TTTCTCAATAGGAAGTTGGCTTACCAGCAACACTGAGCCCCGTTGATAGAACTGATCGACTATCTCCAGTAGGTCACTGCGTTGATCTGAGGTCAGTACCTCCAGACCCCAGTCATCCAGGATTAACAACTGACTACGGCTCAGTTTATTTAACAGCCGGGGATAGCTTCCATCACCATGGCATTGTCTGCAAAGCTCCAGCAAGCCCTTTAAACGGTAGTAATACACGACATATCCCTGGCGGCAGTAATGCCGCCCCAGCGCACAGGCAAGATACGTTTTCCCGCTTCCCGTTGCCCCTGTCAG
>NZ_JBHFKV010000246.1:0-305 GCF_042879355.1 Photorhabdus sp. RM71S
TACCTTAATCAAGGTAAACTTAAATCTGATAATGGGGGGTCTGATAGTTTACTTTCCCGGGAACAAACTGATTTTTTAATCAACCACTTATCTCAACATCTTTTCCATCACCCCCATGAAATCGTGGCCTATGTTGCTCAGCTCTGGAATATTACCTTTAGCATTCCCGGCATGAATAAATGGCTACACCGTCAGTAATGCCGATCAGTTAAGGATCAGTTGAACGATCCAGTGGTTGTGTAAGAATCCGGAAATGTTCCTTATTTCCGGATTTTTTTATGCGTATTGCTCAAGCTCTTGACCTC
>NZ_JBHFKV010000247.1:0-305 GCF_042879355.1 Photorhabdus sp. RM71S
AGCATCTGGACGCGTATCTGGATACCCTGCTGTTGCAGGGGGCGAGTCAAAAGAGCCAGTCCGCCCGTCATGAACGGCTGTCACCGTTCGTCAACTGGTGTGAGGAACAGGACATCCTGTCAGCTTCACAGGTCACCGGGCCGTTACTGGAAAACTGGCAGCAATATCTGGCCCGGTACCGCAAGGCCAACGGCCAGCCCTACCCGCCGGACAGTCAGCGCCGACGCCTGCGCGCCTTACGCCTGTGGTTCGACTGGTTGCAGCAACAGCACGCTATCCCGACCAGCCCGGCGGCAACACTGGCC
>NZ_JBHFKV010000248.1:0-304 GCF_042879355.1 Photorhabdus sp. RM71S
GCGAATTTTATGTTCCAGCGCCGCATACACCATTAAGCTACACGTCATCACCATCAATAAGGCTTCGATGCGTTCCGGTTTTTTCAGGTACATGGATGAGGTTAAGAACTCAGGACTTTTTAGGAATCGAAAACCTCGCTCAACTTTCTGCTGGGCTTTGTCATTCGCGAGCAACGCGGCCATATCCAGCGCTTTATCGTCCGTTTCATTGGTCGCCAAAATAAACATCCCCACCTTGAGTCGGGCATACACGACTTTATCCAGTTGACTGTAAGCCCGGCCTGAGAGCCGGTAATGAATCTGA
>NZ_JBHFKV010000249.1:0-301 GCF_042879355.1 Photorhabdus sp. RM71S
TGACGTTGAGAGAAAGCAAACTGTTTCACAGATGTTGCGTTTGGGTTTCCGGCATAAGCTGTTAGATGGTGATGCGCTTGCGGTGCTGCAATATCGAACAGACAGGTTAGGGTCCGGCAAGGGGCGTTATGCTACGACAATTCAAATTGTGGACCCAGACCGACTCAGCAACCCACAACAGAATTTCGATATGCCACATATTCGCGGCGGTGTAGAGATAGACGATGACGGTGCCCCTACGTTTTACCATATTCGAGAGGCCCATATTGGCGACTGGTGGAGCGGCGCAAAAACCATGACA
>NZ_JBHFKV010000250.1:0-299 GCF_042879355.1 Photorhabdus sp. RM71S
CAGCTTGTTAACGTCAGCAACAACCCCCAGCTCAATCAAGCGATCTGCATCTTCCCGGCTTAGAGTGAGTTGCACGAACTCTTTGTATTCTTTGCTGTTATGCTTAACTGTGTGGCCTTTCAGCACAACAACAACGATTGCCTCATCCTCACCCTGATCATCATCATTTTGCTTATCTGTATCGGGAGCAGTGGGATCTTCTTCCACCGTTTCTATCTGAGAAGCTGACTCCTGGCCGTCAACCATTAATTCAGGCGGCAAGCCGCCCAGTTCGTTTTCAGTTTCTTGCTGTTTATTTT
>NZ_JBHFKV010000251.1:0-298 GCF_042879355.1 Photorhabdus sp. RM71S
AGAGCCGCTAGCGGGTTGTCGTGCGTCAGGGCCGAGGCGCACTTGCTGTGCCTGTTGCATACGCTCATCTAATGAAGCGCGGCGTGAAACGGGTGCTGATCCCGTTAATGCTAAAGTGCTGATAGCTTCACGTGCCGACATTTGAGTATTGAACGCCAGATGGGCGGCCATATCTGGGCGACCTGCGGCGTGCTTACTGCCGAAAATAGCGGCGCAACGCTTACGTTCGGCGCGACGACCTTCTTTTTTATCGTCATTATCTGCGGCATTTTCATCATCGTCATCAGCACGACGAGAC
>NZ_JBHFKV010000252.1:0-298 GCF_042879355.1 Photorhabdus sp. RM71S
CGCATCACCGCTGACTTAGCCGCCTGTGGCGTCGTGGGGGAAAGCACCAACCTGCTGGCCGGTTACTTAGCGGCGGTCAGTCGCAAGCTGGACCGTCCGCTGGCCGTGCTGATACAGAGCAGTAGCGCCGCCGGGAAAAGTTCACTGATGGATGCCGTACTCAATCTGATACCGGAAGAAGAACGGCTGCAATACAGCGCCATGACCGGCCAGAGCCTGTTCTATCTGGGCGAAACCAATCTCCAGCATAAAATCTTAGCCATTGCCGAAGAGGAAGGGGTACGGCAGGCCGCCTATG
>NZ_JBHFKV010000253.1:0-296 GCF_042879355.1 Photorhabdus sp. RM71S
CTAAGCGGGATCGAACCGCTGACCTCCTGCGTGCAAGGCAGGCGCTCTCCCAGCTGAGCTATAGCCCCATACAGAATTTCCCGCTATCACCCGGTCTATACAAACCTTTTCGTCACAGCCAGTTTCAACGCGAATCACGCAGTGTGCGCGAGCACATGAGTAATGCAGCGTTTAAAATGGCAAAGGAGGAAAAGCGTTTGGTAGGCCTGAGTGGACTTGAACCACCGACCTCACCCTTATCAGGGGTGCGCTCTAACCACCTGAGCTACAAGCCTATCACGATAACGTTATTCTCT
>NZ_JBHFKV010000254.1:0-296 GCF_042879355.1 Photorhabdus sp. RM71S
GCAGAAAACACTGTGCCGGCCGTCAAAGATGTCTGATGATGGCATTGATTGCACTGATAAAGGAGACGAGATTTTAACTGGCAATACTTATCATGCCCACAATGAGGGCAGCGATACCCCGTTGGCCAGCGCATATCGAACACCTGTTTCTGGCATTGTTCTTCATGACCATACAATGAAATAAACTCATGAATAGAAATGCCTTTTTGGAATTGAATCTGATTTTTAGCCATTTTCATTTACCTCCACACAGACTTATTTTGAGTATACGCCTATGGGAGCTGAATTTAAGTGAT
>NZ_JBHFKV010000255.1:0-293 GCF_042879355.1 Photorhabdus sp. RM71S
TGATTTAGCAGCCTTTTTCTCCGCCGCTTTTTCCCACCCTGTTAAAGAGCATGCCAACTCGCCCCGACGGGCATTTTGCCGATGTTAGCGCATTTTTTCCCCGACGTCAGCGCCGGGTTGCGGCCCCGTTTTTCTGCCAGAACCGGGTTTGATTGGGAACCCGCGACGGCGGGGCAGCTTGTCTGCGCCGCTGACGCGGGTTGGCCGGGTGCGGGCCGGCGAGGCCCGCCGGTGAAGCTTTTCCGCAGGGAAGCCCCTGGGGGCTGCACGGGGCGGAGATGGCGAGCACGGCA
>NZ_JBHFKV010000256.1:0-293 GCF_042879355.1 Photorhabdus sp. RM71S
GACGTCATGGCCGCATGAGTGCCAGCGAGATTATGACCATTGTGATTGCTTTTCATATGTCACATTATCGCGATTTCAAAAATTTCTACTTTGGACTAGTCCGACGATACCCTCAACAAGACTTTCCCACCCTGCTCAGCTATACCCGGTTCTTAGGCGTCGTTTCCTCAGTTTTAGGACCACTTTGTAGCTATTTGACGCAGGTGAAAGGGAAACCCACGGGACTCGCTTTTGTCGATTCCACAAGTATTCGTGTTTGTCATAACATTCGTATCCCTCGCCATAAGGTGTTT
>NZ_JBHFKV010000257.1:0-293 GCF_042879355.1 Photorhabdus sp. RM71S
AGGTGGTTAGAGCGCACCCCTGATAAGGGTGAGGTCGGTGGTTCAAGTCCACTCAGGCCTACCAAACGCTTTTCCTCTTTGCCATTTTAAACGCTGCATTACTCATGTGCTGGCGCACACTGCATGATTCGCGTTGAAATACCCGGCGGCTAAGCGAGTTGGTTGGTCGGACGGTAACGATGAATTCTGTATGGGGCTATAGCTCAGCTGGGAGAGCGCCTGCCTTGCACGCAGGAGGTCAGCGGTTCGATCCCGCTTAGCTCCACCATACTAAACGTAATTCAGAGTATATT
>NZ_JBHFKV010000258.1:0-292 GCF_042879355.1 Photorhabdus sp. RM71S
CATAGAAAATCAGACCAAAGAATCAGCACAATACTGATTTCCTCAAGCTCTATTTCCTAAACAGGTTCTTTGGGTTTGAATGCGCATGAGGTGCGCGGTGAAATTCGGATATAAAAAGTCCCGCGATTGCGAGACTCTGTTACTGACACTGAGTTTTGATGTAGTCCTGCAAGCCCTCTAGTTGTGCCTGCATCGTTGTTACTCTTTCGGTGAGAGTGAAATAATCCCTGATAGCGGGGTCTTCCAATCTGGGGCTGGCTGCATCATCCACGCCGGGGGAGGAACTGGCTTT
>NZ_JBHFKV010000259.1:0-289 GCF_042879355.1 Photorhabdus sp. RM71S
TGGCTCTGTCTGCCACTCAATGTCGATCGGTTGACCCACCACCAGATTGCCGTGCCCATCCTTCACCGTCGCCGTGAAGGTATAACTGTCGGCGCCGTTGTTGTAGCGCTTTTTGTCTTTATCCACTTCCACCGTCACGCCGGTTACCCGATAACTGTGGCTCAGCTCCTCAAAGCTCACCGGGCTATCGGCCTTGATCCATGACGGATTCGCCGCCGCCTTCGCTGACACCTGCACATTCTTCACCGCCGCCGTGCTGGTTAAGGTCGCCGTGACCTGCCCCTGCGCG
>NZ_JBHFKV010000260.1:0-286 GCF_042879355.1 Photorhabdus sp. RM71S
CGAGTTGGCATGCTCTTTAACAGGGTGGGAAAAAACGGCGGAGAAAAAGGCTGTTAAATCAAAGGGAAAAGTGGCCTAAAGAGTATGATAGCGTCGGGATAGTGCCGAAGACCCGCTAGGGCTGAATGGGGGCCTGAATCCCTATGCGTATGTCCATAACCCGGCAAACTGGATTGACCCATTCGGGTTAGCAGGTAAAAATTGCCAAGATGTTGGTAATAAGCCTAAAAATGCTCAAGAAATGGCAGAGGAGTTAGCTAATCAACTTAATAAAAATACAGTGACA
>NZ_JBHFKV010000261.1:0-286 GCF_042879355.1 Photorhabdus sp. RM71S
AACCGGACCTTCCTGACCTTTGCTTTCGGCTGCCTGATGGTATAGGGCTACACCGGATTCAACATCATAAGCACTGACCACATGCAGGGCTTCAAATAATGTCCCCTTACAGGTTCCTCTCAGGGTTTTTCCATCAATGGCGATAAGACTTTTTCCTGCCCTGACCCGACGCTGATTGATCCAGGCATAAAAGGCTTCAACCAGTGCATCTTGCTCTATCATTTTGATAATATTAGCAATACAGTGACGACGAGGAATACCGTGAGTAAAATGCGTGTATTGTTTA
>NZ_JBHFKV010000262.1:0-283 GCF_042879355.1 Photorhabdus sp. RM71S
GCAGGCGATAGGCTAACGTGCGGTTGGCAAAGCCCAGTTTAAACTGGGCGACTAATTCCGGGTGGTTGAGCCGCCGTTTTTCCAGATAAGCCAGGGCTTCGGGGGCATTCAACAGCGTATGATGGTAGAACCCGACGACCCGACTGAGCAGCGCCTGCCGTCCGGCGGCATCATCGGCCAGCATGGCGGGTTCATCCGGTTGCACCAGCGGCACCACCGAGGGGTTATCTCCCAGTATCCCGCGCAACTGTTCCACGGCCCGGCGCAGACTTAAGCCTTTGGT
>NZ_JBHFKV010000263.1:0-283 GCF_042879355.1 Photorhabdus sp. RM71S
CGAGGGCATGGATGCCAACGGCTATCTGTGTCAGGTCGCCGAGCCGGAACGGGCCTTCGGGTTGTTGCTCGACAGTGCCGTGCCGATGCAGGAAGCGGCAGAGGTACAGGCTACCACCGCAACAGAGCGGGCCGCACTGGCTGAACATCAGCCGGTTCCGGTGCCGGAAACAGTCAGCACATTAGCCGCCGGTATAGCCGCGTTGCCGTCAATGCCGAATGTGGTCTGGGAAACCGGCGCTAACGGCGAGATATCCCTCACCCTCGGCACTCAACAGTGGGGT
>NZ_JBHFKV010000264.1:0-276 GCF_042879355.1 Photorhabdus sp. RM71S
ATCAGCTTACCGACGCTTTTCGCAGATTAGCGCGTCCTTCATCGCCTCTGACTGCCTAGGCATCCACCGTGTACGCTTAATTGCTTAACCTCACAACCCGAAACTGTCTCGAATTGTTCAGCCTGAGAGACTCTTCACTAATATCTCAGTGATATTAATGAGGATTTCAATTTTTCAGCTTGTTCCAGATTGTTAAAGAGCAAAATAATTCACAGCATATTGTCGCCAATATACTCTGAATTACGTTTAGTATGGTGGAGCTAAGCGGGATCGAAC
>NZ_JBHFKV010000265.1:0-276 GCF_042879355.1 Photorhabdus sp. RM71S
CGCATTATGAGAGTGATGAGCTTGTTGAATTTACGCAGAAAAATAGCGGTCATGGACGGACAGAATTTCGGCATGTCATGCAAATTCGTGCCGTATTGCCGGAGGTCCTTCAGCGGCAATGGCCTTCAATACAAAGTGTTATTGAAGTCGTCAGTGAACGAAGCATAAAAGGCCAGCCTCCCCATCGTGATTCACGCTGGTATGTCAGCTCGCTACCGTTGGAGGCGGAAATCGTGGCTAAGGCAATAAGAAGGCACTGGTCGGTAGAAAACGAGC
>NZ_JBHFKV010000266.1:0-274 GCF_042879355.1 Photorhabdus sp. RM71S
CAGCATGGCGGGTTCATCCGGTTGCACCAGCGGCACCACCGAGGGGTTATCTCCCAGTATCCCGCGCAACTGTTCCACGGCCCGGCGCAGACTTAAGCCTTTGGTTTTCATTACCCAGTCCAGCACTGAGCCGCCGGCATCGCAGCCAAAACAGTGATAAAGATTTTTTGCCGGTGAGATAACCATTGACGGGGTTTTCTCCTGATGGAACGGGCACAGCAGCACGTAATCTTTGCCGCGTTTAAAGAGCTGTCGCCCCTGTTGCTCCACCACG
>NZ_JBHFKV010000267.1:0-266 GCF_042879355.1 Photorhabdus sp. RM71S
AAGCAAAGACCGCCGAAACTATTAATCCGGTTCGGTGATGCTCTGCCTGTTGCGCCTATCTTGGGTTATCAGGAACGCGCAAGAAAGATGGCTGATGCATTAATGCCACAGACTATCAGTCAGGCTCTAGATGAAGCTATTAAAACAGCAAAGTGAGGTTGTAATGAAGTATGAATTGAATGCAACAGTGACATTGCCCACTCATGAAGAAGTTGAAAATATCATTAATCAACTAAAATCAGAACTAAGCGGGTTTGATGTTAGCA
>NZ_JBHFKV010000268.1:0-262 GCF_042879355.1 Photorhabdus sp. RM71S
CGGCACGGCACTGTCGAGCAACAACCCGAAGGCCCGTTCCGGCTCGGCGACCTGACACAGATAGCCGTTGGCATCCATGCCCTCGGGGAACACCACCCGGAACACGGTGATACCGACGGCGGTTAGTTCGGCGGCCAGTTTTACCGCCGCTTCATTGCCTGCCGGATCATTGTCGTAGGCGATCAAGACCTGCTTAACGCCATGCCGCTGAAACGCCTGCCGCATCTCATCGGTGAAGCCGTTCACCCCATAGGCGGCGGTG
>NZ_JBHFKV010000269.1:0-262 GCF_042879355.1 Photorhabdus sp. RM71S
CAATGATACCCGGGCGTTCACAGAATTCACAAAACATCATATTCGTTGCCTGAAAGCCGCGCAGAACAGCCGCTACTTTGTCGCCGATGCCGCCCTTTATAGCGAAGAGGCGATAACTTCACTGCATAAGCAAAAACAACGCTTCATTACTCGCGTGCCGTTAACGCTCAAAGAAGCTAAACAGCAGCTTTTGAACGTGGATCCCCATCAGCTACAGCCTTTCACCGAAGGTTATGCTGGATGTTGGGTTGAATCCTGCTAT
>NZ_JBHFKV010000270.1:0-262 GCF_042879355.1 Photorhabdus sp. RM71S
ACTTTTAATCAACTGGTTGCAGGCTCGAGCCGAGCGAAGCGAGACAACAGCGCGTGAGCGCTGGCCCGAAGGGCGAGGCCATAGGCCGAGTCATCCTGCACGACCCACCATATCGAAAGACACAATCAGAATAATCTAATCATACAGATGAGTCGTTAGCTCAGTCGGTAGAGTAGTTGACTTTTAATCAACTGGTTGCAGGCTCGAGCCGAGCGAAGCGAGACAACAGCGCGTGAGCGCTGGCCCGAAGGGCGAGGCCATA
>NZ_JBHFKV010000271.1:0-262 GCF_042879355.1 Photorhabdus sp. RM71S
CAATGATACCCGGGCGTTCACAGAATTCACAAAACATCATATTCGTTGCCTGAAAGCCGCGCAGAACAGCCGCTACTTTGTCGCCGATGCCGCCCTTTATAGCGAAGAGGCAATAACTTCACTGCATAAGCAAAAACAACGCTTCATTACCCGCGTGCCGTTAACGCTCAAAGAAGCTAAACAGCAGCTTTTGAACGTGGATCCCCATCAGCTACAGCCTTTCACCGAAGGTTATGCTGGATGTTGGGTTGAATCCTGCTAT
>NZ_JBHFKV010000272.1:0-259 GCF_042879355.1 Photorhabdus sp. RM71S
GGAAGTGTACCGTGCCTGGTTATGGGTTAAAGCCAATCAAGGTGCGGCAGGCGTGGAGGGTCAAACCCTCGCGGATTTTGAATCCAATCTGAAAGACAATCTGTACAAACTCTGGAACCGCTTATCATCGGGCAGTTATTATCCGCCTCCGGTGAAAGGTGTCGCTATCCCTAAGAAGTCGGGAGGTGAACGTCTGCTGGGGATCCCCACGGTTGCGGATCGTGTGGCACAAATGGTGGTCAGGCTTCATTTCGAACCC
>NZ_JBHFKV010000273.1:0-259 GCF_042879355.1 Photorhabdus sp. RM71S
GCTGCTAGACCGCTTCTTTCCCAACATTGTGACTTATGAAACCGAGGTAGTGTCTATTGATGTCGATATCGGTAAACGCCGGATGGCGCCGTTCGTGTCGCCACTTGTAGAAGGAAAATTAGTAGAAAGCCGTCAATACCAGACAAACACATTCAAGCCCGCTTACATCAAAGATAAACGCGCCCCGGATTTACGTAAACCGATTCGTCGTCAAATTGGGGAGCGTATCGGCGGTGAGTACACAGCAGCAGAACGCGAA
>NZ_JBHFKV010000274.1:0-256 GCF_042879355.1 Photorhabdus sp. RM71S
CACGGCGGCGGTGAAGGATGTGCAGGTATCGGCAAAGGCGGCGGCGAATCCGTCATGGGTCAAGGCCGATAGCCCGGTAAGCTTTGAGGAGCTGAGCCTCAGTTATCAAGTCACCCGCGTAACGGTGGATGTGGATAAAGACAAGAAGCGCTACAACAACGGCGCCGACAGTTATACCTTCACGGCGACGGTGAAGGATGGGCACGGCAATCTGGTGGTGGGTCAACCGATCGACATTGAGTGGCAGACAGAGCCA
>NZ_JBHFKV010000275.1:0-254 GCF_042879355.1 Photorhabdus sp. RM71S
TACGCTGGATCTCTCCCAATTTGTCCATCAACTGATTGAACAATCTCCGGAGCATGAAACGATGTTGATGACTATTGCAGAACAGCTTGAACAAAAAGGGCTTGAGCGAGGCCGAGAGGAAGGTATTGAACTAGGCCGAGAGAAAGGTAAAGTGGAAACGGCTCAAGCCTTATTACGGCATGGCGTCAGCCTGGATATTATTGTCACCAGTACCGGACTGAGCCGGGATAAAATTGAAGCGTTAAAGCATTAAA
>NZ_JBHFKV010000276.1:0-254 GCF_042879355.1 Photorhabdus sp. RM71S
TGTCGTGAATTTCTTCAATAAACGCGGTCAGAATGGGTTGAGCAAAGCCGATTGAGAAATCAGCGCGGCGCCGGGTTAAGGTTTTCCATGCCTCTAACATGGCAGAACGCGATGAACTGTAGTTCACATCAGACCAATCTTGCGTCACTTGTTGAGTTGAAAGGCCGGTAGCCGCAGCGATATTACGTAATGCCGCACTTTCAAAGCCTTCAAAGTTACTGTGCGGTCTCGCGGCATTGACAGTAGTGATTTTC
>NZ_JBHFKV010000277.1:0-254 GCF_042879355.1 Photorhabdus sp. RM71S
TGTTTCTCTGTCTTATCAGTTAGTCATTACCACTCATTGTCAAGGTATAGTATTTCTACCAAGTTACAAAAAACATTGTTTCAGATTTCCTCAGGCAAATCTTTACCGAATACATTAATATAAAAGCCTAAAGAATAAAATACTATATACCCGTCATCTTTCAAGTTGCCTCTTTGTTGGCTGCACTCACTCACCCCGGTCACATAGTTACCTATGCTCCCGGGGATTCGCTCCCTTGCCGTCGCGATGCATCT
>NZ_JBHFKV010000278.1:0-253 GCF_042879355.1 Photorhabdus sp. RM71S
GTAGCCGCAGGCAATGTGTTCACTCATATCGGGGATGGCACCAGTGTTGCGCTGATGCTGGCAAAGGGCAATATCGCCACGAAAGTGGGTAATGGCATGACCCTGGCGGCGATGATTGGCAAAGCCAATATCTTTACCCATGTCGGGGATGGCAATACCTTTGCAGCCCTGATTGGCGGGGCCAATGTGCTGACCAAAGTCGGTAATGACCTGACCGCCGCTTTAATGATAGGGAAAGCCAATATCTATTCGC
>NZ_JBHFKV010000279.1:0-252 GCF_042879355.1 Photorhabdus sp. RM71S
AGAATGGGAATACCTCAGATAAATATCCCGCTATATAAGATAAGGAAGTAACCCTCTTTCAAAAGCCACCTTGCCGGTGGCTTTTTTGTAGCATCCACACGCGCCGCTTAACTGCGGTTTTTTTGTGTCTAAAGTAACCACAGGTGGTGATATGCCATTGATTAAAGACGCCATTTCATCATTTTTGGGGAAAGATCAGGGATGGAAGTGGTCTGAACATCTACACCCGGCATCATTTCGGGGTGTACCCTT
>NZ_JBHFKV010000280.1:0-247 GCF_042879355.1 Photorhabdus sp. RM71S
AAAATCGCCTGATATTCGATAAAAGCTGGACGCTTGAAGATCTGAAAACCGCGCTACGTCCTTCGGCTATTTTCATTCGCGATAGCATTCAAGCCCCCATCGCTTAATTCCTACATAACTGCGCTTGATGCCGTTAACCCGGCAGGGATGCGCTCGTTTTAAATTCAGTCTGGCAGCTCTGGCTGCCAGCATTGCATATAGAGAAATTGCATGAATATTTATGATACTAACGTGTTAGTACAGCTTG
>NZ_JBHFKV010000281.1:0-247 GCF_042879355.1 Photorhabdus sp. RM71S
TACCTGCACATCCTTCACCGCCGCCGTGCTGGTTAACGTCGCAGTCACCTGTCCCTGCGCGTTACTCACCGGATTGCTCTGTTTCGTCAGGGTTAACCCGTCAGCCTTTGGATCTGTCTGCCAGTCAATGTCGATCGGTTGACCCACCACCAGATTGCCGTGCCCATCCTTCACCGTCGCCGTGAAGGTATAACTGTCAGTGCCGTTGTTGTAGCGCTTCTTGTCTTTATCCACTTCCACCATCACG
>NZ_JBHFKV010000282.1:0-246 GCF_042879355.1 Photorhabdus sp. RM71S
CTGCCCGATGATAAGCGGTTCCAGAGTTTGTACAGATTGTCTTTCAGATTGGATTCAAAATCCGCGAGAGTTTGACCCTCCACGCCTGCCGCACCTTGATTGGCTTTAACCAATAACCAGGCACGGTACACTTCTCTTTTCTCAATGACAAACGGTTTTGCCTTAACCTCTGTATCTCCTCCTGCCTGACAGTTGGATACCGGGTAAGGCTGCCTGACGTGACCCCTTCGCTCCACATTCATTACA
>NZ_JBHFKV010000283.1:0-244 GCF_042879355.1 Photorhabdus sp. RM71S
GGCGTTAGTCATTGACGCGCTCAAACACAAGACCGATGCAGAAGCGCGGGTTTACTCCCCGCGTGACTGGTCAACAACGGAAGATATGTATCCTGTCATTCTTGTGCAGACGCCAATTGACGTTAAACAGTCACACTGGGACGTAACGCGCCCCAGTTCAACACCGTCACAACTGTGCGCATTACTGGAAGATTGCAGGAACTTGACAGCGAGGCTGAAGATGATGGCGCAGCTAAAGCCGAAG
>NZ_JBHFKV010000284.1:0-242 GCF_042879355.1 Photorhabdus sp. RM71S
CAAACTATCTCCAGAATCCCAAGAACAGGCACGATTGGCACTTATTACTATTCTGTCGCAAATGGTACCTGATGGACTGAGTGATCTTGACGCGGTATTTGTAGGTGAAGCTGTTGCCGCTGCGTTTACCGCAATGGAGCGCTATAGCAGCGTTTCTGACGAATGCAAAGATGAGAGTAGAGATTGTGATCGCGAAGCGTTTTTGAAAGCAGTAAACACCCCTCACCCTAATGGCAAGTGGG
>NZ_JBHFKV010000285.1:0-242 GCF_042879355.1 Photorhabdus sp. RM71S
GAGGTCACGGAAGGAACGTTTAAGACGAAGACGTGGATAGGCTGGGTGTGTAAGTGCAGCGATGCATTGAGCTGACCAGTACTAATGAACCGAGAGGCTTAACCTTACAACGCCGAAGGTGTTTTGGCGCTGGAAGACAGTGAATAGCTGTCAGAAGCCGGCAGAGAGATGAAATTTTCAGCTTGTTCAGAGATTGGTTCGGGCGGTTGTGGCAGCAAGGAGCGACAACGGCCGGAATGAAA
>NZ_JBHFKV010000286.1:0-242 GCF_042879355.1 Photorhabdus sp. RM71S
CTCATCGTGGCGCGGGCATGACTGCTCACCAGACGCCGAATAGATTTACGCAAGCCCACCATACATCAAAATTTGTGTTGCAAAAACGGGGGTGACCATAGATTTTTATAATAAAAACCCTGACGGTGTAGTAATGCCAGTCAGTTAAGCAACTGACTGGCTGTTTTTCTGGGCTTTTCTGTATTTGTAAGGTCTTTCCTTTACTACCCTCGGGAAGGCTCTTTTTCTCCTTACCGGGAGCT
>NZ_JBHFKV010000287.1:0-242 GCF_042879355.1 Photorhabdus sp. RM71S
ATTCAAGCTCGGTTTTTTAGGTTGGAATGTATAAGCAATTAAGCCCGCGACGATTTCCAATAAAAAACCGAGCTGACTGCGGTGTCTTGAATGCTCTATCTGAGAAATATTTTTGAGCTGATCCACGACCGTTTCTATCAAAAATCGTCTTCTTAACATCAACTTATCCCACAGAGATAACGCTTTTGCCTTCATGTTACTCCGGACATGAGTGATTAACGTTATTCCTTCTGCTTCCAGTT
>NZ_JBHFKV010000288.1:0-241 GCF_042879355.1 Photorhabdus sp. RM71S
TATGGGGCTATAGCTCAGCTGGGAGAGCGCCTGCCTTGCACGCAGGAGGTCAGCGGTTCGATCCCGCTTAGCTCCACCATACTAAACGTAATTCAGAGTATATTGGCGACAGTATGCTGTGAATTATTTTGCTCTTTAACAATCTGGAACAAGCTGAAAAATTGAAACTGTCGATAATATCGTCGAGGTATTATTGACGAGTCTCTCAAGCTGAACAATCCGAGACAGTTTCGGGTTGTGA
>NZ_JBHFKV010000289.1:0-241 GCF_042879355.1 Photorhabdus sp. RM71S
CTGATTTGATATGGAATCATAAAAATGAAAATAACTGATTCTAAATCTAATCTAGATGAATGACCAAGCTCTTGAAAACGGACGCAGAGCAATAGCAAGGGAATGCTTAAACGAGCTCACTCAACTATCAAAATACGATGACAAAGCAGTCACCGCTATTCTCGATAAATATACACAGCGATTCAAATTAATTATGTCTGAGCATCAGATGACATTCAGCGCTAAGTCAGTGTTGTCTTAT
>NZ_JBHFKV010000290.1:0-241 GCF_042879355.1 Photorhabdus sp. RM71S
TGATATTTTTGAAATAAGTATAGTAGATGTAGAAGGTGTAACTTATCAACATATCAATATTACGGAAAAGAATATAGAAAAATTGCAACAAATAATAATATCAGCGGAAGCGTGTTATTCAGCATGCGGTAAACTAGCTGATTTGATATGGAATCATAAAAATGAAAATAACTGATTCTAAATCTAATCTAGATGAATGACCAAGCTCTTGAAAACGGACGCAGAGCAATAGCAAGGGAAT
>NZ_JBHFKV010000291.1:0-239 GCF_042879355.1 Photorhabdus sp. RM71S
GTTTAACGGGTGATGACATGATGGGATTTCCTGTAGGGAACAGCGGTTAATGGTTATCGGTGTGTGATGCATCACTACGGTACGATGGCTTGATTGTTAAGTGGCCGGAACAGTCCTTTTCTGTCTGCCCCAACTTGCAGACCGCTCCACCCAGTATTGCTGCGGTCTGGCGTCCATTTTCCGGCCTCCAACTTGGACCCAACTTGACCCCAACTTGAGGGCAACTTGCGGTTCAGTCA
>NZ_JBHFKV010000292.1:0-237 GCF_042879355.1 Photorhabdus sp. RM71S
CTCGTAACTGTAGCTCATTGCCATCAAACAGGATTCACGTTTGAAGAATCGGTAAATATCTCTTTCAACTTCCCCACCCGTGCCATTTATGAAAGTATCAACTGAAAAAAATTTTTCACTTGCCTGCCCAAGAACTTTTGGTACTTTTTTCATAAAACTACGATGCTCAAGCTTCCTGTATTTTTTGCACGGAAAACCCATTCCTTCCGCTTCCGCTTTGGCTTTCCTTTCGTCATT
>NZ_JBHFKV010000293.1:0-233 GCF_042879355.1 Photorhabdus sp. RM71S
GTTCGGGTCGATAACCGGTATCACCAGCGAACCGGTAAAGTGCTCGTGCCCGCTGTCGCGCATAATCCCCACGGCCCGAAGACGGGCGCGGATCTGTGCGCCGGCCTGCACGGCCTTGATGGGCAGGCGATAGGCTAACGTGCGGTTGGCAAAGCCCAGTTTAAACTGGGCGACTAATTCCGGGTGGTTGAGCCGCCGTTTTTCCAGATAAGCCAGGGCTTCGGGGGCATTCA
>NZ_JBHFKV010000294.1:0-232 GCF_042879355.1 Photorhabdus sp. RM71S
CTCACCATGATAAAACAGCAGAGGCGCCACCAAAGGGAGTTCAGTATGGCCTTTTTTCAGGTGAGCCGCCATGGCTGACATGGCGTAATACATCAACCGCCAGGCCATCAACGGGTCAGGGGTGGATTGATGTTCAATCAGACAGTAGATATAACCTTGTCCCCGAGCCGTTTCAACCGAGTACAGCACATCACTGTGCAGTTGACGTAAATGCCGGTCCACAAAACTGCCG
>NZ_JBHFKV010000295.1:0-232 GCF_042879355.1 Photorhabdus sp. RM71S
TACAAACATGGATTACTCCTGAATTCTGAAATGAGGTTCTGGCGTGCCGTCAGGCATAGCGATTGTGACGTCGATTTCGTCCAGTTCGGCCGCTTCGATTTCATAGAAATCCTCCGGGCCCTGGTAATATTCAATATCCAGCTCCATCAATAATTGCGCTGTATGTCCTTCCCCGCTGGCATCAATATCGATTGTTGAGCGAACCTGGGAAAACTGCTGAGTCTGACGAGTG
>NZ_JBHFKV010000296.1:0-232 GCF_042879355.1 Photorhabdus sp. RM71S
AGCGGGAACATCCAGTTGCGCCCATGATGGCGGAGTCAAACCGCGTTCTTCGAATGCATCAAGTTCACGCTTACGCTGATCGAGCATCTCTTCCCAGTCTTCACCCGCGTTTTCTGCTGCTTCCATCTCAAGAGTAGAAAGCCCGGCATCCATACCCAAGATAGCGCCCTTCTTCTCCGCAACAGGATCTACCCATCCACGACCCGGCCCCATCCACTGCGCCCGGCAATAA
>NZ_JBHFKV010000297.1:0-231 GCF_042879355.1 Photorhabdus sp. RM71S
AGGTTCTTTGGGTTTGAATGCGCATGAGGTGCGCGGTGAAATTCGGATAGAAAAAAGTCCCGCGATTGCGAGACTCTGTTACTGACACTGAGTTTTGATGTAGTCCTGCAAGCCCTCTAATTGTGCCTGCATCGTTGTTACTCTTTCGGTGAGAGTGAAATAATCCCTGATAGCGGGGTCTTCCAATCTGGGGCTGGCTGCATCATCCACGCCGGGGGAGGAACTGGCTTT
>NZ_JBHFKV010000298.1:0-230 GCF_042879355.1 Photorhabdus sp. RM71S
GTCGTGGCCTATGCGTAGTGATAAATGGTAGATTTCATACGTATCTTATATTTTGCTTAGTCGCTTTTGCTGCTCTATAAGCTTCCCTATCATTGATAATACGATAGTACTTTTCATGTCCTCTGAGGCTGTCTGATAATAACGGAACAGCGTAATCTCAGGACGCTTTGAATGCTGGAGCGCAATATTAATTTCATTAACTACCGGAGTTAAATTATTCATGCCAATGG
>NZ_JBHFKV010000299.1:0-229 GCF_042879355.1 Photorhabdus sp. RM71S
TCTCTGTGGGATAAGTTGATGTTAAGAAGGCGATTTTTGATAGAAAGTGTGCCGCAGGCATACAAACTAGCCGCATAGGGAATGCAGCCAGTATGTAGCATAAGCTCAGGAAGAGATGGTGGCAGGCCCACCGAAGTCCGCTGTCGGAAGCTGGCTTCAAACCCCCTCAAGCGGCTGCCGTAAAGAGCGGAGGTCGTGAGCGTTGAGGTTAAAGCGCGAACAATAGTTC
>NZ_JBHFKV010000300.1:0-226 GCF_042879355.1 Photorhabdus sp. RM71S
CGTCCGTTCTACTTTACTTAAAAAGCTCAACGCTGGTGATTATAAGGGTGCGGCGAATCAGTTCATGGAGTGGAATAAAGCGGGTGGGCGAGTATTACCGGGTTTAGATGCCAGGCGAGCATCTGAGAAAACGATGTTTTTATCATGAAATTCAACGCTCACTACTACACGCTTATTGCACTGATTATTGTCTCACTCACAGCTTATTACTATCACTCTGCATTAC
>NZ_JBHFKV010000301.1:0-226 GCF_042879355.1 Photorhabdus sp. RM71S
AAGACAAGAAGCGCTACAACAACGGCACTGACAGTTATACCTTCACGGCGACGGTGAAGGATGGGCACGGCAATCTGGTGGTGGGTCAACCTATCGACATTGACTGGCAGACAGATCCAAAGGCTGACGGGTTAACCCTGACGAAACAGAGCAATCCGGTGAGTAACGCGCAGGGGCAGGTCACGGCGACCTTAACCAGCACGGCGGCGGTGAAGAATGTGCAGGT
>NZ_JBHFKV010000302.1:0-225 GCF_042879355.1 Photorhabdus sp. RM71S
GATGACGCTCAATCAGGACAGCCGTATTTTCCATCGACAGTCCGTACCGGAAATCTTAACGGAGCTGCTTAAAGAGCATTATATTTTCTTTGCCCGCGATACGCTCTATAAACGCCATGCCGAACGGGAATACACCACGCAAAAACGCGAATCGGCCTATGATTTTTGGTGCCGGCTGGCGGCGGAAGAGGGCATTGTCTTCTGGTTTGAGGAAGAACAGACGTT
>NZ_JBHFKV010000303.1:0-223 GCF_042879355.1 Photorhabdus sp. RM71S
GGAACATCGGGGCGTTACAGTCTGGGCACTCTAAAAGGACAGGTGGGACACGGTGAAGCCGTATCCGGTATGGCACAATTGTTTAAGGTGTTATTTTCGCTACGGGACGCGATTCGCGTGCCGACACGGCTACCGGACACCCTGAATCCCAATATCAACTTTGAAACCTTGCCCTTTGAATTACAGTCGCAACTGACGGTCTGGCAGGCTCCAGAGGTTGACG
>NZ_JBHFKV010000304.1:0-223 GCF_042879355.1 Photorhabdus sp. RM71S
GCCGGCTGCCTCAATGCCCAAACAGGGAAAGTGACTTATGTTAAAGGGACAAAGAAGGACTCTAATTTATTTATCAAGATGTTAGATGAGCTTAATACCCACTATCCTGATGCGAAAACGATCACATTAATCTTAGATAATTACTGCATCCATAGCAGTCAGAAAGTCAAACATTGGTTGGCCCAGCATCCGAAATTTAACCTCTTATTTTTACCGAGTTATT
>NZ_JBHFKV010000305.1:0-223 GCF_042879355.1 Photorhabdus sp. RM71S
GGCATCCTCAAAAGCATGGTAGATCTCTTCCAGCAAGATCCTTTGAGCCACATCCATCGCATCCGCTTCCATCGGCGATATGCGGAAAAACAGCGGGTCAAAGTATTCTATCCCCCACATAGCACCGTATCGTACCGGTAAAATGTTCGGATTATACCGTTCAAAAAAGTGTAACCAGTCCGGATCACTCACCTTCTGGATACAGTCCCGACCTGAAGCAATG
>NZ_JBHFKV010000306.1:0-223 GCF_042879355.1 Photorhabdus sp. RM71S
TGAACACCTTGAAGCATTAATGGTGCCCGTCAGTAAAGCTGTTACTGATAAAGCCGATACAGGCACAGCAACATTAACAGATCTTGCTCACAAACTAGCAAACGATCTTGCGCAAGAAATAAGAATATTGGAAGGAGCTTAAATTATGAAACTGGAGAAAATCGATTATTCCCGCTTTGATACCGATGAGCTTATTAGTGATAACGGTATTGATGATGCATTC
>NZ_JBHFKV010000307.1:0-223 GCF_042879355.1 Photorhabdus sp. RM71S
TTGCTAACTCACGGACAGGCTCCCGATCATCGACATTACCCGGAGTGAGTTTGGCTGACACAATTTCTCCCTGATGATTGACTATCAGATGCAGCTTAAAACCGAAAAACCATCCCATTGACCCTTTTCCTCGTTTCGCTATGCCGTCAAACACCTTATGGCGAGGGATACGAATGTTATGACAAACACGAATACTTGTGGAATCGACAAAAGCGAGTCCCGT
>NZ_JBHFKV010000308.1:0-223 GCF_042879355.1 Photorhabdus sp. RM71S
GGAACATCGGGGCGTTACAGTCTGGGCACTCTAAAAGGACAGGTGGGACACGGTGAAGCCGTATCCGGTATGGCACAATTGTTTAAGGTGTTATTTTCGCTACGGGACGCGGTTCGCGTGCCGACACGGCTACCGGACACCCTGAATCCCAATATCAACTTTGAAACCTTGCCCTTTGAATTACAGTCGCAACTGACGGTCTGGCAGGCTCCAGAGGTTGACG
>NZ_JBHFKV010000309.1:0-223 GCF_042879355.1 Photorhabdus sp. RM71S
CCAAATGGCTCTTCGACGTTTAGCCGCCTGACTGTCTTTTATACTGGTATTCTGTTTAATCACGCTTAATGCAATTCGGTTAAAAAGCGCCATTTGTGCAGCCCCATCAGGATCTTTGAGTGAGATAGCATCTTCTCGAAAAGTGACATCTAATACCCAATGCAGCTCGTTTTCTACCGACCAGTGCCTTCTTATTGCCTTAGCCACGATTTCCGCCTCCAAC
>NZ_JBHFKV010000310.1:0-223 GCF_042879355.1 Photorhabdus sp. RM71S
AATGCTGCGCAGGTGGTGTCCGGCGTAGAGTGGGCGTGACTTTGTATCGGGCTCTTTCTGGGAACTGCGGGAACCTGTCATCACGATGTCAAGGGAGAAATGCAAGTCACTGAATTGACAAGTATGAGAGTACCGATGGGTGATACGGGGGCGGAGTGACTCGTAGTAGTGAGGAAATATTTGTAATGAATGTGGAGCGAAGGGGTCACGTCAGGCAGCCTTA
>NZ_JBHFKV010000311.1:0-223 GCF_042879355.1 Photorhabdus sp. RM71S
TTTCATTTTATCATAGAGCTTATCGTAATCTGAGTTATCTGCTTTTCTTAATTCTACACGGACAATGAAATCTGCCATTTCTTATTCCTTACTTGACTGTGGAATGATCAACATATCAATTTTTCTTGACTGTGGAAAGCAGGAAGCCCGCGCCGCCTGAGTGGGTTAACAAAGCAGGCATAAATTCAATCCGGTCGCCCAGTGCGGCCTTTTTATTTAAGGG
>NZ_JBHFKV010000312.1:0-223 GCF_042879355.1 Photorhabdus sp. RM71S
TGCGATTAACCGAACTTTTAACCGGCATTTTCCGAGCAGTATGGTGTTTGAATTTAATACCTTTAATGCCCTGGCTGCTTACATAAGCAAGCAGTTACCAGCAGACAGTGAGGATGGCCAACGTAAGGAGGCTGAGTCACGCCCTGAACGGGAGTCTGATAGTTTTCCTCGTCATAATGAGCCGGTGGCGGTTACTGGCATGGCGAGCCGCTGTGCTGGCGCC
>NZ_JBHFKV010000313.1:0-223 GCF_042879355.1 Photorhabdus sp. RM71S
TATAAGTAAAAAGGCCACGCTATGCGCAGCCTCCGTAATCAATTGAATTCGTTCCGATATGGGAATTCCCATATCGGCTATGATTAAATCTCGACAAGTAACCATAGCTAATAGAAAGAGGAGCTAATGAGCAGAACAATTAATGAAGCTGTCCGCGAGCTGGAAATCAGCATCACAGCTACAGAGCGGATCGTGATTGCAATGTTACAACTACTTTCACCCG
>NZ_JBHFKV010000314.1:0-223 GCF_042879355.1 Photorhabdus sp. RM71S
CTCAACGACGGCGGCTGTTTTGCTTGGTAAAGGCAATATTCTGACCAAAGTAGGAAAGGGGACGACAGTCGGCCTGCTTATTTCCGATGTCGGTAACGTGATGACCCATGTCGGCGAGGGCACGACAGTGGGGTTTGCCAAAGGTAAAGCCAATCTTATCACCAAAGTTGGGGATGGCACCGGGGTGAATGCGGTCTGGGGTGAAGCGAATATCCTGACTCAG
>NZ_JBHFKV010000315.1:0-223 GCF_042879355.1 Photorhabdus sp. RM71S
TGTTCCGCATGTTCGATTTACGCGACAGGGAAAGAAAAAGCTGGAAGATCCACGCGATATCTACGAAATGGTGGCAAACCAAGGATCAAGGCGTTTGCGGGCGTGTATTTTGGGGGTGATACCCGGTGATGTTATCGAAGCGGCAGTTAATCAGTGTGATGTGACACTCAGAAGCAATGCTGATACATCCCCTGACGCTATTAAGAAAATGATTGCAGTATTC
>NZ_JBHFKV010000316.1:0-223 GCF_042879355.1 Photorhabdus sp. RM71S
ATTCTGTCCGTCCATGACCGCTATTTTTCTGCGTAAATTCAACAAGCTCATCACTCTCATAATGCGAAGCAAAATACGATTTGACCCATTCATAGAGGGTCTTTTGATTGCCTTTGAGACCCACAATAAAATCACCGCCGCGCTGAGTAATTAACGCAAGGGTTTCTTTCTGGCAATGCAAGGCATCCATAGTGACAATCGCGCCATCAAGCGCCAGTAATTC
>NZ_JBHFKV010000317.1:0-223 GCF_042879355.1 Photorhabdus sp. RM71S
GTTTTTCCAGATAAGCCAGGGCTTCGGGGGCATTCAGCAGCGTATGATGGTAGAACCCGACGACCCGACTGAGCAGCGCCTGCCGTCCGGCGTCATCATCGGCCAGCATGGTGGGTTCATCCGGTTGCACCAGCGGCGCCACCGAGGGGTTATCTCCCAGTATCCCGCGCAACTGTTCCACGGCCCGGCGCAGACTTAAGCCTTTGGTTTTCATTACCCAGTC
>NZ_JBHFKV010000318.1:0-223 GCF_042879355.1 Photorhabdus sp. RM71S
TTCAATCATGTCTTTATACGGTAGCACCTGGCCGGATTTGATTTCGTACTCTAATTGAGTAAGCAATGCGAGAAAGTTTTCTTTTAACGTCCGGGCTTCATCGAATGTCATCGTTGCGCCCTTTTCGGCGATCATGCGTTCGACAATTTTTGTCGGTGATTCTGCATCAGACCTGTTACCTTGAGAGTTGTTACCTGACTTGTTACCCTGTTTGTTACCTGCG
>NZ_JBHFKV010000319.1:0-223 GCF_042879355.1 Photorhabdus sp. RM71S
TTTATTGTTCCCATGAGATTGACGGCGATCGCCCATTTTGATCTATTACTTTTATTTGCCGGAAAGTGAATATGCTCAAGTCAGAACCTGCCATTAAACGTCTTGATCACCTTGGTCTCATCGCGGCTTTCTGCTATGAAGCCGGATTGCCCCGTATCATTGATGCCATCATGCCAAAATATTCGGGTCACACCGTTTCTCATGGCGAGGCTTTTCTTGCGAT
>NZ_JBHFKV010000320.1:0-223 GCF_042879355.1 Photorhabdus sp. RM71S
GTGGAAATGGATCCGGATCGCGCCGTGTTCGTTCACATAAATCTCTTCGCTTCCCACCCCGACCACCGTGGCGACTTCATCACCGTCCGCCAGGGGTTTGTAGCGATAAGGCGGCCGCCAGTCCTGATGGCCTGGAATAAAGGCGACCTCGTTTGTCAGTGTCGTCCCTTCGCCCCCGTCGTTTGACGCGACAGGTTGCTGCCCATAATGCGTGACCGAGATC
>NZ_JBHFKV010000321.1:0-223 GCF_042879355.1 Photorhabdus sp. RM71S
GTTCAGTCAGTCCAACTTGCGTCGGTCGTATTCCGGGTTTTCGGGTTCGATGATGAGCTGGCAGTACGATACGACGACTTTTTCTTATTATTGCCGGAACAGTGTTTTTCAGCCTTCCCCAACTTGCGAGCCGTTACATCCAGTATTGCTGCGGCCTGAAGCCGGTTTTACGACCTCCAACTTGGACCCAACTTGACCCCAACTTAGGGGCAACTTGCGGTTC
>NZ_JBHFKV010000322.1:0-223 GCF_042879355.1 Photorhabdus sp. RM71S
TTGTAATGAATGTGGAGCGAAGGGGTCACGTCAGGCAGCCTTACCCGGTATCCAACTGTCAGGCAGGAGGAGATACAGAGGTTAAGGCAAAACCGTTTGTCATTGAGAAAAAGGAAGTGTACCGTGCCTGGTTATGGGTTAAAGCCAATCAAGGTGCGGCAGGCGTGGAGGGTCAAACCCTCGCGGATTTTGAATCCAATCTGAAAGACAATCTGTACAAACT
>NZ_JBHFKV010000323.1:0-223 GCF_042879355.1 Photorhabdus sp. RM71S
CGAGTTGGCATGCTCTTTAACAGGGTGGGAAAAAGCGGCGGAGAAAAAGGCTGCTAAATCAAAGGGAAAAGTGGCCTAAAGAGTATGATGGCGTCGGGATAGTGCCGAAGACCCGATCGGGCTAAATGGGGGTCCGAATCCCTATTCGTATGTTCATAACCCGGCGAACTGGATTGATCCGCTTGGTCTTGCTAGTTGCCCTAGCACAAAAGAAATTTCAAGG
>NZ_JBHFKV010000324.1:0-223 GCF_042879355.1 Photorhabdus sp. RM71S
TGCACTCAACCTATCTCAGGTAAGGAGGTGATCCAACCGCAGGTTCCCCTACGGTTACCTTGTTACGACTTCACCCCAGTCATGAACCACAAAGTGGTCAGCGCCCCCCTCGCGGTTAAGCTACCGACTTCTTTTGCAACCCACTCCCATGGTGTGACGGGCGGTGTGTACAAGGCCCGGGAACGTATTCACCGTAGCATGCTGATCTACGATTACTAGCGAT
>NZ_JBHFKV010000325.1:0-223 GCF_042879355.1 Photorhabdus sp. RM71S
TTGGCTATCTGAGAAAGGGCGCGAGGGGCTTTCTATCTTGCATGATGAATTAATCAAATCGGCAGAGTCTGGCGAGTTTGACTCTATGCCCGTCTTTCATTGACAGGAGACTCACATGATTATTGATACCAATTTATTACGTGCCGCACTGGTCTGTGTGGCCAAAGAAGAACGGGCGGAAAAATACCCCGGATTAACCGGGGTACATATATCACCTAAATAT
>NZ_JBHFKV010000326.1:0-223 GCF_042879355.1 Photorhabdus sp. RM71S
AGGCATAAAAGGCTTCAACCAGTGCATCTTGCTCTATCATTTTGATAATATTAGCAATACAGTGACGACGAGGAATACCGTGAGTAAAATGCGTGTATTGTTTAAGCCACTCGCTCTGTAACTCACCAAATTCCTGAATCGATTTCCAGCCAGAAGCGCCGCATAATACAGCGGAGAAGGCTAAAAAAATCACATCCATTAATTCATGTTTTTTATTGATGTC
>NZ_JBHFKV010000327.1:0-223 GCF_042879355.1 Photorhabdus sp. RM71S
GTTTTAAAGTCTTGAAGAGTGAACAACAGTTAATTCATTACGAAATAATTTAGTAACGTTATTTTGGCAGGATAACGCGAAGGCCAGCGAGCAACACCGAGACAGTACTTCGGTACGGCGAGGTGTAGCGCAGTGAAGCCGACAAAGTTAGCCAAACAAAAGAGCGTTACACAGTGAATTCTTTGAGCATCAAGCTTTGAATTGAAGAGTTTGATCATGGCTC
>NZ_JBHFKV010000328.1:0-223 GCF_042879355.1 Photorhabdus sp. RM71S
TCCAAATCCTGATTTATCCATAGAAACTACTGGTGATTTCTGGTTATCACACAACCCTGTTTTCCATGCATGTTTTAGATTTTGCTCGTTGGTACACCATTCAAGATTATTCACATGATTATTTTTTTTATTTCCGTCGATATGATTAACAATTGGATAATTATTGGGGTTTGGTATGAAAGCTAATGCAACAAATCTATGCACTAACTGATGCTTATTTTTA
>NZ_JBHFKV010000329.1:0-223 GCF_042879355.1 Photorhabdus sp. RM71S
GAACTAAGTGCCTGTTCCAAGATCAAAATTTTCGACCAAGAAAAAAACGATCTTATTAGGAACAGGCATGGATAAACTAGTTGAACTCTTCTGCGATGTCGATGATTTTTGCCGTGTATTCATTCCACTCTGGGAACAACAGTGTATCGAGGAAGGACATCGTCAACGCAGACGTCATGGCCGCATGAGTGCCAGCGAGATTATGACCATTGTGATTGCTTTT
>NZ_JBHFKV010000330.1:0-223 GCF_042879355.1 Photorhabdus sp. RM71S
GTTATGCCCAATTTATCAATGACCTGTTCAGCCAGTATCTGATAGACTTCTGACACGCCGGCCTCATATAAAGCATCCAATGTACGACCCAGCACGTCATCATTCAGATGTTCAGCATCAATACCGGGGCCAATCAAACGTTCAATCGGCTTATGCTGGAAAAAACCGGAAAACATGTGCAGTGTCCGGCTGTGAAACCCCAACCCGTTAAGGATCATCGCAA
>NZ_JBHFKV010000331.1:0-223 GCF_042879355.1 Photorhabdus sp. RM71S
AAATATCTTGATGAAGGTATGGTTTCAAAAATCATTGTGACCAGCTTTATAACTGAACGCCGCAAACATAACCGTTGTGTCGATGCCGCCCTGTTTATGACATCTGTTCGCGCTTCGTCTGTCGGCTTTCTATTAAAGAAAACCGTCATCACAGGCAAAACAACGCACGTATTGCGGGCATACAAAATCCTTTTCAGGGAGAGCGAGCAGTGACGGAAGAACA
>NZ_JBHFKV010000332.1:0-223 GCF_042879355.1 Photorhabdus sp. RM71S
TTTACTGTCCGGCTTGTCGCTATTCACAGACCCGTCATCGGGCGGCGTGTTCGGTTTGGATTTCCGTTCTGCCGGATGCGTCTGTTCGTGTACTTCCTTTAAGTGACCGATAGCCACCCGCGTATAGATTTGGGTGGTTTCCAGCTTCTCATGCCCCAGTATCGCCTGGATGTGTCGGGTGTCTGCGCCGTTCTCTAACATCTGCGTCGCCATTGAGTGCCGG
>NZ_JBHFKV010000333.1:0-223 GCF_042879355.1 Photorhabdus sp. RM71S
TTTTACGACCTCCAACTTGGACCCAACTTGACCCCAACTTAGGGGCAACTTGCGGTTCAGTCAGTCCAACTTGCGTGAGTCATATTCAGGGTTTTACCGGTTTTTCCGGCGCTGTCAGGTCAATCAGGCCGCACAGGTGGGCTTCTTCTGCGCTGTCGCCGTTCCACAGCAGTTCATACTGCAACAGATGGCCCCGGCTGCCGCCGTGGACTAACAGGTATTC
>NZ_JBHFKV010000334.1:0-223 GCF_042879355.1 Photorhabdus sp. RM71S
AGATCACCTGCCAGCGGTCGTTCATGGCCTCTATTGGATGGGATTGCAGGGTAAAAATTTTGCCCGGACGAAGCCGGATACAGTTAGTTTTGGCAGTGCCGACTTTGCTGTGGTTTCGTAACTGTTCCAGCCGCAATTGGGTAAAAGGTTTTCCTTCCTCGTCCCACTGGAAACGTCCGTAACTTTCAAACACAGAATTGTGCCCGCTATCGTCGGATTGCTT
>NZ_JBHFKV010000335.1:0-223 GCF_042879355.1 Photorhabdus sp. RM71S
CTGCGTTCCCAATGGTGATTTGCCCGCTTTCAGAGTGCACCGTGATATGTTTACCCACGGTGATTTGCTGGTTATCGCTGATGTTCAGTTGATGGCTTTTACCAATGGAAACGGCTTGCTGACCTTTAACGGTCACCGTCTGATTTTGACCGACTTCAAGCGTCTGAAAGCCCTGCACGGCTTCATCATCATCGTTTTTAATTATCGCCGTGCGGTTATGCGC
>NZ_JBHFKV010000336.1:0-223 GCF_042879355.1 Photorhabdus sp. RM71S
TGGCAGCAAGATTGGGTATTGGAGTTCGATATCAAGGGGTTGTTTGACAATATTCCTCATGATTTACTCATGAAAGCCGTGAGGAAACACACAAATAGCCCGTGGCTCTGCCTGTACATCGAACGCTGGCTAACGGCCCCGATGAAATGCCATAGTGAGATGTTATTCCGTGAGAAAGGGACACCGCAAGGCGGTGTGATTAGCCCGATACTGGCCAATTTAT
>NZ_JBHFKV010000337.1:0-223 GCF_042879355.1 Photorhabdus sp. RM71S
AAAGATGCCGCTGATAGTGTAATGAGCGCCGCTTGCTGGACGGTATTCAACCGGGTCCCCAAACACATCATGCAGCGGCGCTAATAAATGCTGGTCCCAATTGATCCCCATAATCAAGCCTCGTGACTGATTTTAACGCCGTCACTGACTGTGACAGTCGGGCCATGTTGAGTAAGCGCTTGTTTTCTCAGCTTGTTAACGTCAGCAACAACCCCCAGCTCAA
>NZ_JBHFKV010000338.1:0-223 GCF_042879355.1 Photorhabdus sp. RM71S
TGGGGAAGGTTGAAAAACACTGTTCCGGCAATAATAAGAAAAAGTCGTCGTATCGTACTGCCAGCTCATCATCGAACCCGAAAACCCGGAATACGACCGACGCAAGTTGGATTGACTGAACCGCAAGTTGCCCTCAAGTTGGGGTCAAGTTGGGTCCAAGTTGGAGGCCGGAAAATGGACGCCAGACCGCAGCAATACTGGGTGGAGCGGTCTGCAAGTTGGG
>NZ_JBHFKV010000339.1:0-223 GCF_042879355.1 Photorhabdus sp. RM71S
CTGATGTTAGTTCTATTATATCCGCCTGAGAAATTTTTCTGTTTTTTTCCTTCCCAAGAAAAATACCTGCACAATTATCATCATTACGCCATGAAAGTTGGTCGCTTTTTTGTTTTTTATCAATGGGTAAGGAAACATCCCTGCCATCTAGAGTAATTGTTATATTTGGTTTTGCACCCAAAACAAAACAGATATCTGATAGCGTTCTGAGCGTCATGTTTCT
>NZ_JBHFKV010000340.1:0-223 GCF_042879355.1 Photorhabdus sp. RM71S
TCCAAATCCTGATTTATCCATAGAAACTACTGGTGATTTCTGGTTATCACACAACCCTGTTTTCCATGCATGTTTTAGATTTTGCTCGTTGGTACACCATTCAAGATTATTAACATGATTATTTTTTTTATTTCCGTCGATATGATTAACAATTGGATAATTATTGGGGTTTGGTATGAAAGCTAATGCAACAAATCTATGCACTAACTGATGCTTATTTTTA
>NZ_JBHFKV010000341.1:0-223 GCF_042879355.1 Photorhabdus sp. RM71S
CGTAATGGCGTGACCGAACGGACCATTAATGGTTTGATAACCGGGGCTGAACAGGGTAATACCGATGGCCGTCGCACTTTTTATATTTTCACTGTCCGCCCCAAAATGTGGATGATGACGCTCAATCAGGACAGCCGTATTTTCCATCGACAGTCCGTACCGGAAATCTTAACGGAGCTGCTTAAAGAGCATTATATTTTCTTTGCCCGCGATACGCTCTATA
>NZ_JBHFKV010000342.1:0-223 GCF_042879355.1 Photorhabdus sp. RM71S
CTTGGCAACATCAGTATCAGCTAGCATCCCAATTAAATGGGAACCTCTGACAGAGAAAATTCTCACCTTCTTTTTACGTAAACTATTGTTTATTCCAATGGTCATTGACTCAGTGACCATTGTCATGTCGTCCGTGAATTCATCTTTGTTAGCATTGTAAAGATTGGTTACAGATTTCTCGCTCTTATATTCGAGCAGTTCAGCCATTTGTTTGCTTGTAAAC
>NZ_JBHFKV010000343.1:0-223 GCF_042879355.1 Photorhabdus sp. RM71S
GCGGCACATAGAACTCACCATAATGTTTTTGGCAAAAGCTCTCATATGCAGCGACTGCGTCCTCAATCCTGTCAAACCTGCCGAGGGTATATTTCTTTTTATTCATCTGTGTTCTGGCTTTCCATTTCTGCCGTGACGGCTCCCAGAATACGCCTTTGAATCCGGACTTGTTTTTCTTACCTACTTCGACGTTGCGCTGGTTCTCTTCATTTGTGGCTTCACG
>NZ_JBHFKV010000344.1:0-223 GCF_042879355.1 Photorhabdus sp. RM71S
GCGGCACATAGAACTCACCATAATGTTTTTGGCAAAAGCTCTCATATGCAGCGACTGCGTCCTCAATCCTGTCAAACCTGCCGAGGGTATATTTCTTTTTATTCATCTGTGCTCTGGCTTTCCATTTCTGCCGTGACGGCTCCCAGAATACGCCTTTGAATCCGGACTTGTTTTTCTTACCTACTTCGACGTTGCGCTGGTTCTCTTCATTTGTGGCTTCACG
>NZ_JBHFKV010000345.1:0-223 GCF_042879355.1 Photorhabdus sp. RM71S
ATGGATGGCTGCAAATGCGTTAGTAAAATCCCAAATTACTGTGGTAGGTGATGGATTTGAGACCACAGTAATTGATTTCGGTCGCTCATCTAATTTGACTGTCACATTAAGCGGTTCAGACAAATGGCCGCTAAAAGTTGCAGCAGGGGCAACAAACACGCAGCCGTCTGATGATATTGAAGCCTGGCAAACGTTAATTCTGAAAGAGTCCGGCGCAGTACCT
>NZ_JBHFKV010000346.1:0-223 GCF_042879355.1 Photorhabdus sp. RM71S
CGGGAGTCAAGTTTTAAACTTTCCGAAGAAGCTCACTCCTCCTTTGTATTATCAGAATTGTTCAATGAGGATCACAAGACTCAGTCCTACGGCGACGTATCAAGAATAAAGGTTTTTCTTTCCGAGGAAGACAACAGGCAATGTTATATATTTGAGTATTCTGTAGGGATAAGATTGCTGAAAGTGGACCCATCAAGCAACGAAGGAGCAGAGTCCGAAGATG
>NZ_JBHFKV010000347.1:0-223 GCF_042879355.1 Photorhabdus sp. RM71S
TTCAGATTTATCTAATAAATCTTTAAACTTTATTTTGCTGACATTAATTTGATTGTTTGTTATTTCAGGTTCCTTTTTGCCTTTAATCTTTTTTATCTGTTTCTCCATTGCCTCTATTTCTTTTAGCAGTCCAAAAACCAGATCTTGTATTGCACCGATGGCATAAGATTCATCACATTCTTTCTTATATGATTCTTGCCATATGTGGAGAAGGGCCTCTATC
>NZ_JBHFKV010000348.1:0-223 GCF_042879355.1 Photorhabdus sp. RM71S
CTGAGTCAGGATATTCGCTTCACCCCAGACCGCATTCACCCCGGTGCCATCCCCAACTTTGGTGATAAGATTGGCTTTACCTTTGGCAAACCCCACTGTCGTGCCCTCGCCAACATGGGTCATCACGTTACCGACATCGGAAATAAGCAGGCCGACTGTCGTCCCCTTTCCTACTTTGGTCAGAATATTGCCTTTACCAAGCAAAACAGCCGCCGTCGTTGAG
>NZ_JBHFKV010000349.1:0-223 GCF_042879355.1 Photorhabdus sp. RM71S
GGACATCGTCAACGCAGACGTCATGGCCGCATGAGTGCCAGCGAGATTATGACCATTGTGATTGCTTTTCATATGTCACATTATCGCGATTTCAAAAATTTCTACTTTGGATTAGTCCGACGATACCATCAACAAGACTTTCCCACCCTGCTCAGCTATACCCGGTTCTTAGGCGTCGTTTCCTCAGTTTTAGGACCGCTTTGTAGCTATTTGACGCAGGTGA
>NZ_JBHFKV010000350.1:0-223 GCF_042879355.1 Photorhabdus sp. RM71S
AGATGGCTAGTTTAAAATTCGCCCACTTGTTGGGTCTCAAAAAGTCAGCGTCGGAAGATGATGACGACAAAGAAAAAAGCAAAAAAGCGAAATCCCGTCGTGCCGAAGAAGGGGACCGCGACGACGAAGACGCCGAAGATGAGGATGACGATACCAAGGCTGATGAGGATGATACTGACGCTGAGGAAGATGACGATGACGATGACGATGACCAAGATGATGA
>NZ_JBHFKV010000351.1:0-223 GCF_042879355.1 Photorhabdus sp. RM71S
TGTCAAGAAATCTCAGTCTAAAAAGACTATACCGGTTCCCTACCAGGCCATGATCGACGCCTATCATGAAATTCTGCCGGAGATGGCTAAGGTTACTGTCCTGCGAGACGCTAGAAAATCCAAGATGCGCACGTTCTGGCAACGAGCTAACAAGGAATACCAGACCAAGCACCAGAGGCCGTTTACTCTGGAGAACTGGAAAGGCTATCTGGGTTACATTGCC
>NZ_JBHFKV010000352.1:0-223 GCF_042879355.1 Photorhabdus sp. RM71S
CCCCGGTTCGCCTCATTAACCTATGGATTCAGTTAATGATAGTGCAACGCATTGCACTGGGTTTCCCCATTCGGACATCGCCGGCTCATCACGCTTCATATCAGCTCACCGGCGCTTTTCGCAGATTAGCGCGTCCTTCATCGCCTCTGACTGCCTAGGCATCCACCGTGTACGCTTAATTGCTTAACCTCACAACCCGAAACTGTCTCGGATTGTTCAGCTT
>NZ_JBHFKV010000353.1:0-223 GCF_042879355.1 Photorhabdus sp. RM71S
TTTCATTTTATCATAGAGCTTATCGTAATCTGAGTTATCTGCTTTTCTTAATTCTACACGGACAATGAAATCTGCCATTTCTTATTCCTTACTTGACTGTGGAATGATCAATATATCAATTTTTCTTGACTGTGGAAAGCAGGAAGCCCGCGCCGCCTGAGTGGGTTAACAAAGCAGGCATAAATTCAATCCGGTCGCCCAGTGCGGCCTTTTTATTTAAGGG
>NZ_JBHFKV010000354.1:0-223 GCF_042879355.1 Photorhabdus sp. RM71S
CGGGTCGATAACCGGTATCACCAGCGAACCGGTAAAGTGCTCGTGCCCGCTGTCGCGCATAATCCCCACGGCCCGAAGACGGGCGCGGATCTGTGCGCCGGCCTGCACCGCTTTGATGGGCAGGCGATAGGCTAACGTGCGGTTGGCAAAGCCCAGTTTAAACCGGGCGACTAATTCCGGGTGGTTGAGCCGCCGTTTTTCCAGATAAGCCAGGGCTTCGGGG
>NZ_JBHFKV010000355.1:0-223 GCF_042879355.1 Photorhabdus sp. RM71S
GTGTCAACAGGCCGGTGTCGGTGAACAAACCGAAACCCAGCCGGTTCCCGAACTGAGCGAAGCCCAGCGGGCAGCGGCGCTGGCGCTGCTGCAAGACCCGAAACTGAGTGAGCGCATCACCGCTGACTTAGCCGCCTGTGGCGTCGTGGGGGAAAGCACCAACCTGCTGGCCGGTTACTTAGCGGCGGTCAGTCGCAAGCTGGACCGTCCGCTGGCCGTGCTG
>NZ_JBHFKV010000356.1:0-223 GCF_042879355.1 Photorhabdus sp. RM71S
GGAAAAATACCCCGGATTAACCGGGGTACATATATCACCTAAATATATTGAGGCTGCTAACGGGCATGTTGCCGTTCGTATGGAGCACAACATTGACACTGAGATTGACCTGATTATTCGGTTTGATGGCGATATTCCAGAAGCCGCTGAAAACACAAAGATAGACTTAGAGGGAGGTAGCAAGGCATTTCACTACGATGAAGATGGTCGCCTGTTTGGCTTT
>NZ_JBHFKV010000357.1:0-223 GCF_042879355.1 Photorhabdus sp. RM71S
TGAGGCTTGAGTTTTGTGTCTGCTCAGTGCCTTGAACTTTCGCCTGGCCCAGCGCACCAGCGCTTTGTTGAGTTGCCTGAAGACCTTATACAGTTCCGACCGGCAAAATTGTCCATAATAATTCAGCCAGCCATTGATTATGGGGTTTAGCCAGTTTGCCAGTTGTATCAGGTTCAGTTCTGTCCGCATTCGGATCTTCAACTTACGGATTTTGAATCTCATG
>NZ_JBHFKV010000358.1:0-221 GCF_042879355.1 Photorhabdus sp. RM71S
AAAGCGGCAGTGAAAGTATTATTTCCGTTAAAACAAAAGGTTAAGACCATCACGTTCGATAACGGTTTGGAGTTCGCAGATCATGAAATCATCAGTGAAAAATTAGAAACCGGTAGATTCACATAATAAGTGCAACATCGTTAATCTGGAAGTAAACATGTTCGTATTCCCTTAAATAATTCATTCGGTGTTTTCCCACCCCGTGTTTTTCGGGGGCGATT
>NZ_JBHFKV010000359.1:0-220 GCF_042879355.1 Photorhabdus sp. RM71S
GATTTCATTAAAATCGGTTTCCTTTGGAAAGTATTGTCTGATTAACCCATTGATATTCTCATTGATCCCTCTTTCCCAAGGCGAATAAGGGTGAGCAAAGTAAATTTGGGTGGCAGATTCGACTAATAAGTGCAATTTTTCAGAAGGGCGGTCAGTTGCTATAGTAGGCATCTTTCTCGCCAAAGGAAAATGCACTATGGCCTATACACAACTGACCGAA
>NZ_JBHFKV010000360.1:0-218 GCF_042879355.1 Photorhabdus sp. RM71S
TCACAGATTTATCCCGGAAGATAGAAACGCCCCCGGTTTTGATGTCAAATCTCTTCTTTACGACGCGTCCACATAGGTTCGGTTTTACTCGTCTCTTTGTACCCTACCTGCCGAACTATTGTTCGCGCTTTAACCTCAACGCTCACGACCTCCGCTCTTTACGGCAGCCGCTTGAGGGGGTTTGAAGCCAGCTTCCGACAGCGGACTTCGGTGGGCCT
>NZ_JBHFKV010000361.1:0-218 GCF_042879355.1 Photorhabdus sp. RM71S
AGGAAGTACACGAACAGACGCATCCGGCAGAACGGAAATCCAAACCGAACACGCCGCCCGATGACGGGTCTGTGAATAGCGACAAGCCGGACAGTAAACAGCCGAACTGACGTAAGCGTCAACTAAACCCCACCTTGCTTTTTCCATGGCAGCAGTTTTTCCAGATCCGGGGCGGGCTGGCATAACTCATCCAGACAAGTCATGACATAATCGAAGGG
>NZ_JBHFKV010000362.1:0-218 GCF_042879355.1 Photorhabdus sp. RM71S
GAACAATCCGAGACAGTTTCGGGTTGTGAGGTTAAGCAATTAAGCGTACACGGTGGATGCCTAGGCAGTCAGAGGCGATGAAGGACGCGCTAATCTGCGAAAAGCGTCGGTGAGCTGATATGAAGCGTGATGAGCCGGCGATGTCCGAATGGGGAAACCCAGTGCAATGCGTTGCACTATCATTAACTGAATCCATAGGTTAATGAGGCGAACCGGGG
>NZ_JBHFKV010000363.1:0-218 GCF_042879355.1 Photorhabdus sp. RM71S
TACCTGCACATCCTTCACCGCCGCCGTGCTGGTTAACGTCGCAGTCACCTGTCCCTGCGCGTTACTCACCGGATTGCTCTGTTTCGTCAGGGTTAACCCGTCAGCCTTTGGCTCTGTCTGCCACTCAATGTCGATCGGTTGACCCACCACCAGATTGCCGTGCCCATCCTTCACCGTCGCCGTGAAGGTATAACTGTCGGCGCCGTTGTTGTAGCGCT
>NZ_JBHFKV010000364.1:0-218 GCF_042879355.1 Photorhabdus sp. RM71S
CTTGCGTAAACCGGGATTGGCTCATGGGGTTTTTCCATCATAAGAATAGGTGACACTATTTTAATCAGTGAATTCCCGCTGGCTAGGTGGGGTTCCCCGTACGCTTACGAACTGACCGCACCCAGCAGCCGGACAATCTTGAATGTTAGCCGGTTCCCTGTGAGCGTGTGGGGTGCAGTGAAAGGCAGACCGCGCGCGTCCCTGCGCACGGACTGCCT
>NZ_JBHFKV010000365.1:0-217 GCF_042879355.1 Photorhabdus sp. RM71S
TGTCACTGTATTTTTATTAAGTTGATTAGCTAACTCCTCTGCCATTTCTTGAGCATTTTTAGGCTTATTACCAACATCTTGGCAATTTTTACCTGCTAACCCGAATGGGTCTTAGGGACTGCCCCGACACGATCATACTGTTTTCTTAGGGTTTTTTTCTTTAATAACAGCCTGTTAAAGAGCCACGCCTCCCCACTTCACTCACCCCCGCGAACCC
>NZ_JBHFKV010000366.1:0-216 GCF_042879355.1 Photorhabdus sp. RM71S
TATCCAGCCATGTAAACACTCCTGTGTCAGGGTTATAGTCGAGCAACTCTTTCAATTTTCTTTGAGTTAACTCCATCATGTCTTTCCCTGCCAGTTTAAGGAACAAAAAAAACCTCGCGAGTGCGAGGCCATTAATATGTTTAAATCAATTATCTAGCTGTGACAGGGCTTTAAATGAGAATTAATATCATTTAATATCATTTAATATCATTTAAT
>NZ_JBHFKV010000367.1:0-215 GCF_042879355.1 Photorhabdus sp. RM71S
AGGAGGGCTAATCGCTTATTGTTTCAAAGAGAACAAACCGTCACTGAATATCTCCCGCTCAGAAATGGACATATTAGTGACGGCTTAACCAGAACTCAGGTTAATTAACCTGAGGTTTGCTTAAGAAGGGAACTAAGTGCCTGAGGCACGATCAAAGTTTTTGTCAAAGAAAACAAAATCGTGGAGATCCTCAGGCATGTTTAATTTAGAAGAAC
>NZ_JBHFKV010000368.1:0-215 GCF_042879355.1 Photorhabdus sp. RM71S
TTATCGTCCGTTTCATTGGTCGCCAAAATAAACATCCCCACCTTGAGTCGGGCATACACGACTTTATCCAGTTGACTGTAAGCCCGGCCTGAGAGCCGGTAATGAATCTGAGAGGGTTTATCTTTAGCCGGACGTCCACGCCCTTGATATGTCATGATTTCCTCCACTTGTGGGGCGTCAATACCGATAAACTGGCATTCGGAGCCAAAATCACG
>NZ_JBHFKV010000369.1:0-215 GCF_042879355.1 Photorhabdus sp. RM71S
CTTCCGACAGCGGACTTCGGTGGGCCTACCACCATCTCCTCCTGAGCTTATGCTACATACTGGCTGCATTCCCTATGCGGCTAGTTTGTATGCCTGCGGCACACTTTCTATGATGAAACGCTTTGATAACATCACCTTATCCCACACTGAGAGCGCTTTTGCCTTCATGTTACTGCGCGTATCCGTTATCAATGTCACCCCTGCTGCGTTTAAAT
>NZ_JBHFKV010000370.1:0-215 GCF_042879355.1 Photorhabdus sp. RM71S
TATTTACCTATTTACCTATTTACCTATTTACCTATTTACCTATTTACCTATTTACCTATTTACCTATTTACCTATTTACCTATTTACCTATTTACCTATTTACCTATTTACTTATTTACTTATTTACTTATTTACTTATTTACTTATTTACTTATTTACTTATTTACTTATTTACTTATTTACTTATTTACTTATTTACTTATTTACTTATTTAC
>NZ_JBHFKV010000371.1:0-214 GCF_042879355.1 Photorhabdus sp. RM71S
GAGTGCGAGGCCATTAATATGTTTAAATCAATTATCTAGCTGTGACAGGGCTTTAAATGAGAATTAATATCATTTAATATCATTTAATATCATTTAATATCATTTAATATCATTTAATATCATTTAATATCATTTAATATCATTTAATATCTTGATGATGAGTCCCGAATTACTAATTTACCATCAAAACCAGTCACTATTATCTCGTTGTTAT
>NZ_JBHFKV010000372.1:0-214 GCF_042879355.1 Photorhabdus sp. RM71S
GGCATGTTCTTTAACAGGGCGGGAAAAAGCGGTGGAGAAAAAGGCTGCTAAATCAAGGGGAAAAGTCCGCTAACCTGTATGATGGCGTCGGGATAGTGCCGAAGATCCGATTGGGCTGGCAGGGGGCCTGAACCTGTATGCGTACGTGCATAATCCGGTGTCGTGGATCGATCCTCTGGGGCTAGCAGCTTGTCCAACACAAAAATATGAAGTA
>NZ_JBHFKV010000373.1:0-213 GCF_042879355.1 Photorhabdus sp. RM71S
ATGGGGTCACGCGGGAATTTTTTAGCTATCACCATCGCGGCCTGAACTTCTTGTATGGCTCTTTGTTGCTCAACTGCAACCATTCCATTTGCTTGTTGCGCATGTTGCGCATGTTGCGCACTTGAGCTAAACGGGTTAATAACACTATTATTCATCTCTTCTCCTCGCCCAGATTGGGCGTTGAATTTTTTCAAATCCCAGCCCCCAGTTACC
>NZ_JBHFKV010000374.1:0-213 GCF_042879355.1 Photorhabdus sp. RM71S
CCCTGCGCACGGACTGCCTCCCTACCATCGGCGTGCCCGGCGGTAAATGCCGCCCGCCCGGCGCTGAACTTCGGCGTTCTCTGTCACAATCGTTGCCGGTCAGCCGCCATTCAACATAATGTGGCATTAAGCGCAATGGGCCTGAACGGCCCGCCACGCTTAACGGAACATTATGTCGGCGCCGCCCACCCAAGGGCGCTGCGCGGTTACCTT
>NZ_JBHFKV010000375.1:0-212 GCF_042879355.1 Photorhabdus sp. RM71S
TATAAGCAATTAAGCCCGCGACGATTTCCAATAAAAAACCGAGCTGACTGCGGTGTCTTGAATGCGCTATCTGAGAAATATTTTTGAGCTGATCCACGACCGGTTGAGTAGACCACGGGAACTACCCCCGCAGCCTCTCGCAGAACGGTACGTGAGCCTCTCGACTCATACCGCTCCCATCAGGCAAACACGCCTGTCATTCCTGCCCGCCA
>NZ_JBHFKV010000376.1:0-211 GCF_042879355.1 Photorhabdus sp. RM71S
TGACTTTTGCCAAAAATTTATTCCTCTCTGGCATCAACAGTTAATTGAAAATGGCTTGCTCAAACGTCGCCGCGACGCTTCCCTTTCTCTCAGTGAAGTGATGACGATACTCATTTTATTCCACATGAGCCATTATCGTGATTTTAAAACGTTTTATATTCAGCATGTTAAACACTATCTTCAGGCCGATTTTCCCAGGTTGGTCAGCTAC
>NZ_JBHFKV010000377.1:0-211 GCF_042879355.1 Photorhabdus sp. RM71S
TTTTGCTGTTCGCTGCCTCAGTGATGACAATGACGCCATATTTGCCGTAATCAAATGATGTTTCGGGGTGATATTTGTTCATTATTTATCTTCCCATTCTATAACCTGAAATAAGCCCATTTTTGGGTGATACCATTTGGATTTACGTTGTTCGGCTTCACCCATCATCAGACGGAAAGCGTTCATGAAGTCCTCTTTAAATACGATTTTC
>NZ_JBHFKV010000378.1:0-210 GCF_042879355.1 Photorhabdus sp. RM71S
ATTGGAAATCGTCGCGGGCTTAATTGCTTATACATTCCAACCTAAAAAACCGAGCTTGAATTTACGGGATTGTGATATCGCTATTTTTAAACGAAGCTGAGGTTAATTAACCTGAGTTCTGGTTAAGCCGTCACTAATATGTCCATTTCTGAGCGGGAGATATTCAGTGACGGTTTGTTCTCTTTGAAACAATAAGCGATTAGCCCTCCT
>NZ_JBHFKV010000379.1:0-210 GCF_042879355.1 Photorhabdus sp. RM71S
CCAGCCATTGATTATGGGGTTTAGCCAGTTTGCCAGTTGTATCAGGTTCAGTTCTGTCCGCATTCGGATCTTCAACTTACGGATTTTGAATCTCATGGCTTTTTGGGCCGCTTTGCTGACTGCCGGTGTAAAACTCACAAACAAACTGTTTCTTTTACGGTTCTTGACCCACCTTGGTCTGAACGTATATCCAAGAAAATCAAAACAGGT
>NZ_JBHFKV010000380.1:0-207 GCF_042879355.1 Photorhabdus sp. RM71S
TTAATTCATTAATTAGATTATAAGTTCAAATTAATGTCTTTTTTAGAATATTAACTCCGAAATATCATGCATTCTTAGTTTTTTTGACTGAAAAAAACAGTTTGGTGCATTCTGTTTAGTTTCTTTTTGTTGTTAAATAATTTCCAAATATATAATTGCAAAGCTTACAAGCTGATATTTTCTATTAAAAAATGGCTATTTATAACT
>NZ_JBHFKV010000381.1:0-206 GCF_042879355.1 Photorhabdus sp. RM71S
AACTGGAAGCAGAAGGAATAACGTTAATCACTCATGTCCGGAGTAACATGAAGGCAAAAGCGTTATCTCTGTGGGATAAGTTGATGTTAAGAAGACGATTTTTGATAGAAAGTGTGCCGCAGGCATACAAACTAGCCGCATAGGGAATGCAGCCAGTATGTAGCATAAGCTCAGGAGGAGATGGTGGTAGGCCCACCGAAGTCCGC
>NZ_JBHFKV010000382.1:0-205 GCF_042879355.1 Photorhabdus sp. RM71S
CAGATAGCCGTTGGCATCCATGCCCTCGGGGAACACCACCCGGAACACGGTAATGCCGTCGGCGGTCAGTTCTGCCGCCAGTTTCACCGCGGCCTCATTGCCTGCCGGATCATTGTCGTAGGCGATCAAGACCTGCTTAACGCCATGCCGCTGAAACGCCTGCCGCATCTCATCGGTGAAGCCGTTCACCCCATAGGCGGCGGTG
>NZ_JBHFKV010000383.1:0-205 GCF_042879355.1 Photorhabdus sp. RM71S
GAACCGCAAGTTGCCCCTAAGTTGGGGTCAAGTTGGGTCCAAGTTGGAGGTCGTAAAACCGGCTTCAGGCCGCAGCAATACTGGATGTAACGGCTCGCAAGTTGGGGAAGGTTGAAAAACACTGTTCCGGCAATAATAAGAAAAAGTCGTCGTATCGTACTGCCAGCTCATCATCGAACCCGAAAACCCGGAATACGACCGACGC
>NZ_JBHFKV010000384.1:0-204 GCF_042879355.1 Photorhabdus sp. RM71S
ATGGGGTCACGCGGGAATTTTTTAGCTATCACCATCGCGGCCTGAACTTCTTGTATGGCTCTTTGTTGCTCAACTGCAACCATTCCATTTGCTTGTTGCGCATGTTGCGCACTTGAGCTAAACGGGTTAATAACACTATTATTCATCTCTTCTCCTCGCCCAGATTGGGCGTTGAATTTTTTCAAATCCCAGCCCCCAGTTACC
>NZ_JBHFKV010000385.1:0-202 GCF_042879355.1 Photorhabdus sp. RM71S
CGGTATGAGTCGAGAGGCTCACGTACCGTTCTGCGAGAGGCTGCGGGGGTAGTTCCTGTGGCCTACTCAACCCATCCATGATCAGTTAAAGAATATTTCTCAGATAGAGCATTCAAGACACCGCAGTCAGCTCGGTTTTTTATTGGAAATCGTCGCGGGCTTAATTGCTTATACATTCCAACCTAAAAAACCGAGCTTGAAT
>NZ_JBHFKV010000386.1:0-201 GCF_042879355.1 Photorhabdus sp. RM71S
TGGCATCGCCCGGTAGCTAAGTGCGGGAGAGATAACCGCTGAAAGCATCTAAGCGGGAAACTTGCCTTGAGATGAGTCTTCCCTTGACTTGAGGTCACGGAAGGAACGTTTAAGACGAAGACGTGGATAGGCTGGGTGTGTAAGTGCAGCGATGCATTGAGCTGACCAGTACTAATGAACCGAGAGGCTTAACCTTACAAC
>NZ_JBHFKV010000387.1:0-200 GCF_042879355.1 Photorhabdus sp. RM71S
TCGGCAAAGGCGGCGGCGAATCCGTCATGGGTCAAGGCCGATAGCCCGGTAAGCTTTGAGGAGCTGAGCCTCAGTTATCAAGTAACCGGCGTGATGGTGGAAGTGGATAAAGACAAGAAGCGCTACAACAACGGCACTGACAGTTATACCTTCACGGCGACGGTGAAGGATGGGCACGGCAATCTGGTGGTGGGTCAACC
>NZ_JBHFKV010000388.1:0-200 GCF_042879355.1 Photorhabdus sp. RM71S
GATAATGACGATGAAGCAATATGCGAAATCGAACTATTGCGAGATATTTTTGGTGAGGTTAATGTCGAATTCCGGTTAACGGGGGTGAAAAAATAACACCTGAAAATAACAACCGTGTATGCTGAATTAACAATGCAATAATTAGTTAACTTTTAATTACAGCTTAATGGCTGGGGATTGTCTCAGCCCTAAAATAGGAT